>DKBH01000014.1 GCA_002451165.1 Nitrospiraceae bacterium UBA6905 | reverse complement strand
AAGATAGACCATGCGCACCAGCATAACAACCCCTGCGCTCCATCCCGTAAGCCAGACGCAGATGAAGATGAATGCCGGAACCATCCCCTTCTGATGGGCAAGACCGAAGCCGCTCGCCAACAGGAGGAGCGCGGTCAACACCAGTCCGATAATAAAGAACTTGCTGTTCGTGATGAAATAGATCTTTTCGTATTTCTTCTGCAGGTAGAATGTGAGTTCCGTGATGGCTGCCCTGATCGCAGCATGGTTCTGCTGTTTGAGCTCGACCTCCTTACTCGTGCCGAGCAGATGGTCAAGCGCCTTCTTCTCCTCCGCGGCGAGGGGCGAACGCCCCCCGGCCTTCTTCTTGATCCGGTATGCTCCATCCTCTTCATACAGGTCAATATGCCCTTTCGCCGCACAGTCAATGAGCGCCGCGGCAAAGCCCTTGTTATCGTATCCCATCCTCGTGATAAAGCGCATCACCGCAGGGCTCATGTCCGAAGGAGGCGTATACCGCACTACGATAATGCCGGGGTCAGGATCTCTTCCGACCTGATACCAGACAAGGAGGTAATATCCCGACAGGAGAAGGAGACCGAACAGCGCATAGGTCGTGCCCGCACCGGCAGGCGCCGCTCCCTCTTCCGGCTCGGCAGCCCTCTCCGGGGGCTTCACCACGTAGCCCTTGGGCCAGGAGACCGCAACGGTAAGCCCTTCGCCGGGGTACAGAGTCCGCGTCGCAGAAAAGATCATGCTGCTGGAGGGGGACCGCTCCTGGATATAATCTTTCCCCTGCGCTGCCTGAGGACCGGTATATCCGGCAGTGGAGATGATCTTCTGTCCGGCATCAGCGGGAAGGTGAATCTCGGCAGAGGCATGATCAATAGGAAAGGCCCATCCATTGCCGGTAACATTCCAGTACAGTTCGTCGAAGTCCTGAAAGAAGCCGAGCTGATGGTCGGTGGTATACGTGATCCTATAGGTGTAGTCGCCGGGGCTGAGGAGCCTGCTCTTCTCGCCGATATAGACGCGTTTTCCGTTGGAAAGGGCTTCCGTGTGATAAGGTTCGGCAACTCCATCTCGGGTTATACCAACGACCTGGAAGCCCACGACATAGGGATTGCCGCGGCTATCCCGGTATTTCGTCGGGAAGTCGCGGTAAATGCCCCGCTTGATCTGTAGGCCCTCTGCCCTGACCGTGATCGTCTCTGCAACGGTCATGGTCGCGTCCTGATGCACCGTGATGTCGCTCTGGAAAGCGAGTATCCGTTCATCGGCGGAAACGCCCGGTGCAAGAAGGAAGAGGCAGAGCAACAGACTTGCCGTCATCACTGCTATCATGCGTCCGCTTGTTTCGCTCATAATTACCCCGGGCACTCTCCTCACCTCATAGCCTCACAGCTGGCTCAGCTTTTCGAGGTCACTGTTCAGCCCGATAACCACCAGGAGGTCACCGGCCCGGATCACGTCCGTAGGCAGCGGGTTGACATTCCATTTCTCCCTGCCGTCCGCGTCTGTGTCCTTGATCGCGATCAGGTTTAGACCGTAATCGGATCGGAGCTTCGTCTCTTTCAGCATCTTGCCGACAAAGACTTTTGGGGACGGGATTTCTATGATGCTGTACTCGTCCGAAAGCTCCAGCTGTTCAACGATGGTCGGCCTGATCAGACTGTGGGCCACACGGATAGCCATGTCCCGTTCCGGATAGACAATCCGGTCGACGTTCAAGTTCTTGAGGACGGTGCCGTGCAGAGATGTTACCGCCTTCGCAACGATGTATTTGACCCCCAGCTGCTTGAGGATCATGACGACGAGGATGCTCGCCTCAATATTCTCGCCGATGCTGACGATCGCCACGTCAACATTCTGCACCCCGACCGACCGCAGCGCCTTCTCATCCATGGCCTCGAGCTGCACCGCGAGGGTCACGTACTCCGATGCCTTCCGGACGCGCTCCTCGTCCTTGTCGATGGCGATCACCTCGCATTTGCTCTCGGCCAATGTCTTGGCCATATTGAAGCCGAACCGTCCCAGCCCGATAATGGCATACTGTTTTTTCATCCGATTATCACCTTTCCTTCGGGATATTTGAACCGCGGTTCGCTTCGTTTTGCCACGGCGACAGCAAGGGTCAGGGGCCCAAGCCTCCCCGCAAACATGGTCATGCTCACGAGTAGCTTGCCGAGCGGGCTGAACTGTGCGGAGAGGCTTCGTACGCCGCCGTCGCCGAGGGAGAGCCCTACCGTGCCGAATGCCGAGGTCACCTCGAAAACAGCGGGAAGATACTTGACATGCTCGAACTTCAGGACCAGCACCGACACCACACAGATCAGGAGCAGTGCCAGCGTAATGCTCAGGAAGGACTTCGAGACGGCGTTATAGGAGATGCGCTTCCGGAACATGACCGTATCCCCGGCGCCCCGCATGATGCTGCAGAGGCTTGCGATCACGACCGCGAATGTCGTCGTCTTTACCCCGCCGCCCGTGCTGCCGGGCGACGCCCCGATGAACATCAGCAGCATCGTAATAAGATAGGTCTCAAACCTGAGCGATGCATAGTCGATGGTATTGAACCCGGCGGTACGTGCCGTAACCGAGCCGAAATACGCTGCAAGCACCTTTTCCGGCAGCGGCATACCCCCGAGCGTCCCCTCATTGTTATGCTCGAAGAGCAGGAACAGGAGCGTGCCGGTAACGAGGAGGGCTGCAGTCGTCGTCAGAACGACTTTGGTATGGACCGTCACCTTGAAAAGCTCCTTGCGCCAGTATCCGTAGACGTCGCTCATCACAATAAACCCGATGCCGCCGACAATGATCAGCGACGTGATCACGAGGTTGACCACAAGGTCGCCGCGGTAGGGGACGAGGTTGTCGGAGAAGAGGCTGAACCCCGCATTGTTGAATGCCGATACCGCATGGAATATCCCCAGCCAAACCGCCTGTCCCGGGCCTACATGCGGCAGGAACCTCATAGTCAGGACAAAGGCGCCCAGCGCTTCGATTACCAGCGTGACGATAAGCACCGCTTTGGTGAATTTCACGATGCCCTCGAGCGTGAGCACATTCAGCGCCTCCTTCATGATGAGCCGCTCCGACAGGCCGATCTTCTTGCCGATGACCAGCGAAATGATCGTCGCAGAGGTCATGTACCCCAGCCCCCCCAACTGGATCAGGAGCAGGATAACCACGTGGCCGAACAACGTGAAATCCTGCGGGGTGTCCTTTACGATAAGGCCGGTCACGCAGACCGCAGAGGTGGAGGTGAACAGTGCGTCAACGGCCGAAATGCCATTGACCGTTGCCGGCGGCGTCATAAGCAGCATCATGCCGATAACAATAAAGGACAAGAATCCGAGGATCAGTATCTGCGGGGGGCTTATGTGTTTCATGATATCGCTATCATTATAAACAAAAACCGAGCAGAGGAGAGCGCTAAAAAGTCCGGTTCGTCCGTGTACATCTTTCTATGCATTTCAGGCCGGATTTATGTAGAGTATAGAGGTATGCGTTTTGAGGAACTGGACATCCCTCCCCCCATCCTTGCAGGAATACGGGCCGCCGGTTTTACGGAATGCACCCCGGTCCAGGCATTGACCCTGCCGGAGGCGCTGCAGGGAAGGGATATTGCGGCACAGGCCCAGACCGGCACCGGCAAGACCGCGGCATTTCTGATTGCCGTCTTTTCCCGCATGCTTATTTCCTCTCCGCCGGGCCCGGGACCCTCCCCGCGGGCACTGGTTATCGCGCCAACCCGCGAACTTGTGATACAGATCGAGGCAGAGGCAAGGCTCCTGAGCGCGTCCACGGATTTCAGGATCGTCTCCGCCTATGGCGGCATTGACTATATCAAGCAGCGCGACGACATCGCCCGGGGCGTGGACATGCTGATCGGCACGCCGGGTAGACTCATCGACTATCTCAAGCAAAGAGTGTACAGCCTGAAAAAAACCCGTTTCTTGGTGATCGATGAGGCCGACCGGATGTTCGATATGGGGTTTATCAGCGATCTCCGCTTTCTCCTGAGGAGAATGTCCCCCTATGATCAGCGACAGTCCATGCTCTTCTCGGCCACCCTCTCGACCCGGGTCATGGAGCTCTGTTATGAACATATGAATAACCCTGAACGGTTCTCGGCAACGCCGGAAAAACTGACCGTCGACATGGTCGATCAAGAACTGTACCATGTCAGCAAGGAAGAGAAGCTCGGTCTTCTGCTCGGCCTGCTGAAACGTGAATCAGGAGGCCACTACATCATTTTCTGCAACATGAAATCAACCGCGGACAGACTGAAGCTGTTCCTCAACGCAAACGGCTTCCCTGCTGCCGCCATCACCGGCGACCTGCCGCAGGAGAAACGCCTCAGGGTGCTCAACCGCTTCAGGAATGGTACATTATCCATCCTGATCGCTACGGATGTGGCCAGCAGGGGACTACACGTAGACGGCATCACCCATGTGATCAACTACGACCTGCCGCAGGACGCAGAGGATTATGTCCATCGCATCGGAAGGACGGCGCGTGCCGGGGCAAGCGGCAAAGCAATCAGCCTGGCCTGCGAAGATTACGTCTATTCCCTTCCCGACGTCGAGGAGTATATCAGACAGAAGATACCGGTCATTCCCGTGACGGATGAGCTGGTGGTAGCGGATTATGAGAAGATCCCGGGCGCACTCCGCCCGAGGCAGAAACAGCAGCCGAAAAAAGGCGCCGAAAAACCATGGAGAAAGGCTCAGCGCGCGAAGCCTGCTCCCCGGTCGGAACGTCAGCCGGCGACTACCGACAGAAAAAAACGGCGCCGAAGGCCCCGGAGGTCGTCGGCAGGACCTCAGCAGAAGGGCTGAGCCGCAGCCGAAAGGAGCATGCCGACGCAGCTCTTCACCGGGAGCGTTGCTGTCGTTAGGAACATTGAGAGGATCAGCCATGAAACATCTCACGCGCAAGCAGGTCATAGACCTCGCCGCGGCGAACGGTAACCTTGCAGGGTATGATCTGAGCGGCATAAATCTTGAAAACCTTGACCTTGTAGCGATAGATTTCAGGGGGTCTGACTTCAAAGGTTCCCAGCTGTCCAAGTCGAACTTCAGCATGTCGTGTTTTGACGAAGCCGACCTTTCGGGATGCGATCTCAGCAGTTCGAATTTCACGGGAGCCAGCTTCAGGAAGACCGTTGCCGTCGGAGCGGACATGAGCTTCTCGACCTTTTCCGGGGCCGACTTTTCCGGATGCATGCTGAAGCAGGCAAACTTCGGCAATGCTAAGATGACCTGCGCAAATTTCGATGAGGCCGATCTCGGCAATGCCAACCTTCAGATGACCGATGCGGCCATGGCACGGTTCAGAAAGGCCATACTCGAGGAGATCGACGCCTACGGATCGAGCATGATTGGTGCGGTCCTTTCCGGCGCAGTGCTCCGTAACGCTAAACTCCATGGCGCGGATCTGAACGGGGCTGATCTCACTTCAGCAGACCTAACCGGCGCATTCCTCCTTGAAGTCAGCCTCATCGGTGCTGACCTGACTAATGCCATTATGCGCGAGACCCGCCTTCTGCGCAGCAGCACCACCCGAGCAAAGATTGCGGATGCCAGGGGGTAGCTTAGTCATTGACAAGGTGAAGCTTGATAGTATAATATCTAAACATTGCAACTACGAAACTAAGGAGGCCTGTCATGGACAATAAGAAGTTCGTATTCATCCTTTCTCACACAACAACCAATCCGGTCGAGGTGCTCGGTCTCATGAAGATCGCTTCGAACATCAAAGCGTTTTCAGATGAGGCAGAAATCGCCATCTTCCTGATCAATGAGGGCGTTATGCTTGCAAAGAAGGGCGTTGTCGAGAATATTTCGATGGAGTTCGAAGGCAAGCAGGTCAATTTCGGCGAGATGCTCGAGATGCTCCTGGACTTCGGTGTGAAGTTCTATGTATGCCACGGTTTCATGCCGGGCTTCGGTATCACCAAGGAAAACATGATCGAAGGTTTCGAGGTCAAATCGAGCTCGTACCTCAGCGAGCTTCTTCTGCAGGGCTATACACCCCTTTCCCTTAGCTTATAAATTTCCCTTTCCATCGGCAGAGGCTCGCTCGCGGGCAGAGGCCTCTGCCGTTTGGACACTCTGAACAGGCCCGCGCAATCTCTTCGTCTGCAGGAATTTTATCTGCCCCGCCATCTTTCTGCCGTTACGACGGCGTCTGCGCTCATCCGCCCTAAGACGGTGTGATCGTTCATCAGTGATACCGCAACAGCAGCGCTTCCGGGCATATGCCTGACGACATCATTGACGCTGAGTGTCTGCTCACCCTATAATGCGAATGCGTCCTTCCGAAGAAAAAGGACGATGTGAAGATTATTGCGAGGCGACCATGCGCAAGAGCTGGAAAAGGGGGGTTATAAAACTCAAACATCATACCTATGCCCTTTATCTGGCCTCAAGGGATCAACGGGTGCCGTGGCCGGCAAAGATCATAGCCCTTTTGGTTGTTGCGTATCTCCTGAGCCCTCTCGATCTCATTCCGGACTTCATCCCGGTGTTAGGCTATCTCGATGACATCGTGATCGTTCCCCTCGGGATTGCTCTCGCTATACGCTGCATACCGGCTGACATCTGGGCAGATTGCAGAAGACGGGCAGCTGGCAGCCTGCCCTCCGATCTTCCGCACAGCCGGACAGCAGTGATCGTTATAGTGGCTATATGGGCAGGAGTTCTCGCCCTGACGGCAGCGACCATCCTCCGCCTCCTTGACGACGGCGCAACCCCTTAAACTGCCCGGAACAACGTCCCTTCTGCTGAACAGGTCGTACAGTATATGGGGAGACAAGAAAGGAAGTTCTTCCTGCGGTCACGGTCTTCAGCCGGATAAAGGGCATCCTCGTATCAGATCAGATCAAGATCTTCGTACAGAGAAGAAGCGGACGAGTAATAGGGAATCTTGTTTGTTTCCATATAGTGGAAGACTCCTGCTGCGACAGAGCCGGCGACGATACCAGAGGCTGCGCCGAGGATTCCTCCCTTTGCAGGATGCCTCCGGTCGGCAAGCATGCCGAGCGTCGTGCCTGCCGCAGCAGAAATTCCCAGTAAGAGCAGATAGGTTGCCTTCTTCATATGGTCCTTGTCACGATAAAAAACGTGTAATAGGATACCATGAAGAGCTGCATGCAGACAAAGAACAAGGAACGATATTCACTTCCGATCAGAAGGCCCAGACTTCCCGTGCGGACATACCTTCACGCAGACACCGCATATCCGCGCACCGATGCCTGGCAGCTGACTGTTCGCACGTGTCCGCTCCGCACAGCGGCTGAAATAAAGTGCCTCCTCCCTGCGTTCATACCTCCCTTTCGACAGGACATTCCTGATGGCGGCGGCCGGGCAGGCATCGGTGCATTCGGTGCAGGATCCGCACCGCTGCTCCATAGGACCGTCCGGGGACAGCGGCATATCCGTCAACACCGTTGCCAGCCGTATCCTCGGACCGTATTCGGGACTGACGATCAGAAGGCTCTTTCCCTGCCAACCGATCCCTGCCATGCGTGCAATGGCTTTGTGCGAAACCGCACCAAGGAGGTTTTCCGTGTCCTCTATCTTCGATGCGGGCACTGCTTTGGCCTGATAGCCCCGGTCGGAGATCCATGCAACAATTCGCATTGTCAGGCGGTCGAGGTACGCATTGACGGTACGGTAGTGTTCGGCATATGCAGGCGTAGGAAGATCATCAAGGGAATCCATGACAGCATCGTCAAGTCGCAACGCAACAGACACAGCTCGGGAGTATGGAATGAGCAGGTCTCCGGGGATTGCGGGCCATTCTGTCTGAAACAAAGAAAGGTCGGCGATGCCAACGAGGGCGGCGCCGGAGCCAATACAGAACGCCTTTATTTCAGCGGCGGTTACGTCCATACATACCTTATTATACGCGCCGCTGCAGTGAGAGAACAGTGCATCAATCTTTCTGCAGGGTTGCGACAAACATTATTGCCTCATCAATCCACGCGGCGAGTTTTTCATCATCGTCCCACGCCTCCGGCGCGACCATGACCCATCCCTTCATCAACCTTCCCGCGATGTCAAAAGGACGGACAAGCGGTGAGCGCAGAGCTTCTGACGCCCCCTTTTCGCCCAGCCTGAGAAAGAGATACCCCTGAGAGAGCCCGCAGAAGATACGGCCGTTCAGCAGATGGCAGACTCCGCCGAACATGTTCCGGGAGGAGATTCCTTTCCCCTGCGCAGCGATCCGTTGCAGACGGTCTGCAGCCTCTCGGTCATAGCCCATGATTACTTTTCGATCATGCGCGGCCAGTTCTTGTCAGCCAGCCGGATATAGGCATTTCTGTCTTTCTCCCACAGCCCCCGCACATCCTTGTTCAGATTCAGATACAACTTTTCATCAACGATGCTCCACGCCTCGGGATCTATGTCCGCAGTCTTGCCCTGGCTTACCGCATAGGCGCAATAGCCGCCGTAACGCGGAGTATAACGCTCAGGATTGCGTTCGAACATTGCCTTGTGTTCCGTAGTTGCAAAACGCCAGACCGCCCCCTGCCATTGATACTCATGTTCTGCCAGTCCGGGGACGGCCCTCCCCTCCGTTACGTAGGCAACGGGATCGTATCCCTTGATCGCCAAGCCATCCGGCGACGTATTCACCGGCAATACCGGGGCTTTTGTGCACGCCCCAAGAGACGCGAGGAAGATCATCGCCAGCGTTAGCCCCAGAACAAGGAAATATTTTAGCCACGTCAAGTTGCCAATCACCCTCACCGCTTGTCAGAATCCTTCCTTTTCTATCTTCAGGGATGTGCGTCCGCTAAAGCAAGAGATGCATGCCAGGGCCGGCATTGCCGAATCAGGCTGCATCATAACGCCACGAGAATAAAACCGCTTCCTGTTACGAGCCATCCTCTCTTCTCCGTCTCTCTTCGGGCTTCTCTATCGATAGCACTTCGGGCACGGCGATGCTATAATGGATTCAAGGGTGATATCATGCGGTCTGTAATACTTCTCACGCTCCCGTACAAAGAAGGAGTTTGCCATGAATGATCAAGACAAAACCGGCATAGTCGTTCCCCTTTTCTGCCTGATAGGAACGATGGTCTTCGCAGTCACGCTGGTGCTCTCCGGGTTCGGAACACATGTGGGATGGTGGGGTTTCCGGAGGGGACTTGCGGTGCTGAGATGGTCGGCATATGCTGAAGCTGCTTTAGTGGCAATTTCCCTCGCTGTCTGCATTGTCGCATTTTACCGAAAGTCTTCTGCCGGCCTTATCCTTTCGGCCGTCGCATTCGTCATCGGGGTTGCTGCCGTCAGCCAGCCAATCAGCATGTGGATGGCATTTCGCACCGTCCCGATGATCCATGACATAACCACGGATACCGAAAACCCGCCTTCCTTCGACGCGGTGCTGAGCCTCCGGAAAGACGCACTGAATCCTGCTACATACGGCGGTGCAGAGATAGCTGCCCAGCAGCACAATGCGTATCCGGATATTGTGCCCCTGATCCTTGAAGCACCGGCGGATATTGCTTTTGAACGCAGCCTGAGCACGGCCAGGAAGCTGGGATGGGAAATCGTCCGTGCAGATGCGGGGCTGGGGATCATCGAGGCAACGGATACAACGTTCTGGTTCAAATTTAAGGACGACATTGTGATACGCATTACGGAAGAGGGTAACACCAGCCGCATAGATATACGATCTCTTTCGCGAGTGGGAAAAAGTGACGTCGGTACCAATGCAGGCCGCATCCGTTCTTTTTTGGCAGCCCTACGAAAGAGCAGTTGAAGAGTATCCGCATGCAGGTGACTCCCTCATCAGCATGCGGAAAGTTCGGATACAAGAGAAAAGCAAAAACCGGGAATGTCTCTGCAGCAATACGCCGGCTTGCATGCCGGCGATCGTCGTTTGTTTCCGATCACTCCCAAAACGGCTCGAAAGCGATCCGCTGTCCTGTTACGCTCATCTCGGCCATAAGACCGGCCTTCGGCAGTATGAAGATCGCCACGCCATTCGTATAGTTCCCGGCCTTGCCGGCACCGGCAGTCACGGCAATCGCCGTTAACTGTGCGCCTATCTCATAGAGACCATTCTTAAACAGTTCGGCCACCTCTTTATCTCGGAAGAAAATGACCTGGCTGTATGCCTGGCCGCCGATTTGCGCTCCGGCGCTCAGCTGGGTGACACTCGCCTTGCCGATGGGTTTGCCGTTCTCAAAGTACCATCCCCTGCCGTAGCCGACGCCGGCTATGAAGGCACCCTTGCCCACCGTCGGCAACACCGCGTATCCATAGGCTTTCTCAAAAAATATTTTCAGCGTCGGGTCGATACTTAACAGATTGTTGATCGTCTCGTTGACTGCCTGTTCTTCTAACTCCTTGTCCCGCGGGTCCCATCCGGCATACGCACCTGACAGGAAAAAGACAAGCAAAAACACCATGCTCGCCATAACGATCTTTCTCATTGTCCACCTCGTTCCACGGACACTGTCCGGATGAATTGAGCAACATCAGTCTCTTCATTATATGCTGAAGGAGGTCCTGTGTCAAAGCCCGGAGGAAAGAGGCGCAGCACGAGAGAGTCAGCGGGACATGCAGCAGCTGGTGTGCTGATGCTCTGCACGCACCACTCTCAATGATATACTATCTCAGTAACTGAGAAAGGAAGCGCAGGGATGTTTCTCAAGGTAGGTCACCGCGGTGCAAGAGCATATGAGACGGAAAATACGCTCGCGAGTTTCGGCACCGCTCTCAAGCTTGGAGCAAACGCCGTAGAACTCGATATTCGCCGCTCGGCAGACGGCGCGCTGGTCGTCTGCCACGACGACAACCTGAAAAGGGTTTTCGGCAGGGATATCCCTGTGGGAGAAGCATCGCTGAAGGAAATGAAAAATGAGACCGAAGGCAGGATCGTCACCCTGGAAGAGAGTCTGACATTCCTCGGCAGGAAGGTGGAAAAGGTCCTCGTGGAACTGAAAGAAGCCGGATATGAAGAAAAGGTGCTCAAACAGATTAGCAGACAAAAAATGGATCTGCGGGTCATCATCGTCTCGTTCCTTGAAGAAGCTCTTGCTGCCGTCAGAAAACACACCGATAAGATCGAAACCGGGCTCATCTATGTTCGGTCACGCAACCCTCGCGAAACAGCGCTGAAGCTTGAGGCCCAGTATCTTGTTCCCCTTTACCGATTCATGCACACGAGAGATATCGACCGGGCGCATGAAAACGGTCTGAAAGTAATAGTCTGGACGATCAATACAAAGGAAGAGGCAAGGCTGTTCAAACTCAAGGGCGTCGACGGTATCGCGACGGATAAACCGGATATATTTTCGGTATAAGCCCTTCGATGTGAAATGCTATTTTATATTCTGCCGTCTCTTTTCCATTTCGATGTCAAGATGTTCTAACTGTTCCACCTGTATCTTCAACTGCTCGGCTTTTCCTCTCAGATCGCTGTTCTCCCTCTGCAGTCTTCCCATTTCCCTCAGCATGTGATACCAGTTCTGCACATCGTCATGAGCGCCGTTCTTCGGATCAAAGACGATGTAGGCCTCCAGTTCCTGCTGCGCCTTGAGGTACTGGGGCGAAGGATTCCGATAATGACCATACAGCCACGCCAGCTGAAGATGAGCCATCCCGGCGTCTTGGCTGCCCTGTTCGGTCCGGATTGACGAAAGCAGCCGGGAAATCTCCCGGGGTATTTCCGCTGCTGAAATTTCCGCATAGCGTCTTTCGACTGCGTCAAGCGGAGCAACCTCGATCTTCTCGACGGCATGTTCAGACGGCACCTCCGTCCTGACTAGAGGGGGAGCTGTTTCCTGCTGAGCAACTCTCGGTGCGCATTGGGATGTCAGAGCACTCAGAGAGGAAAGCAGCACAAAAAAGAATGTCCTGCGAAGTAGAATCATTCACCAGCAGCCTTGGTACCCTTTTGGGGAAACGGTATGACATTTACATCCTGCACAGCGCGCGCCCCCTCTGCCCTGCGGTTATCAACCACATAAATGCTTTCGGGTATCAATTTGGCATACTCCTTCAGCTCAGCAACAATTTCGCCGACCTGGAGAGGGTCGACGAGCACGTGATATTGATTCGTCACCACGGCTATGGAGATGGTCATCACCGGAAATTGCATCTCCTGCCCCTGGCGGTTTTTGGCAATAATATATCCCCGCTCCCGGTCCTCCTGAGCGTAGAAATCGGGTATTTCGCGGTCAAATCGCTCGATAACGGCAGATGCTATCGCCTTAAACCGTTCGGGAACAGTAATGACCACAAAATCATCACCGCCGATATGTCCCACAAAGTCTTCTTCGGACCCCAGATTATTGACTGCGCATTCCACAATCTTGGCGACAGCCTTTATCACCTCACTGCCCTTTGCGTAGCCGTAATGGTCACTGAATGCCTTGAAGTTATCCATATCAATAAGGCAAAAGGCAAATGGTGCGCCGTCGGAGATCCTTTTTCTCAGGACACCGTCGATGGCGACGCCTCCCGGAAGACGAGTCAGGGGGCTAGCATCAAGATACATCGTTTCAAGACGTTTGAGCCTTTTCGTCATTTCACTAAATGCAAGGGATAGCTCTCCCAGTTCGTCGCGATTATGAATAATCGATGTGTAATCGAACTTTCCCTCGGATATTTCCCTTGTTGCATGCTTCAGCTGATGAATGGACCCCGAAATATTGCGTGTGATCCAGAAAACGGCAAAGGCTCCCAAGGTGATTCCGGAAACGCACAAGATCCAGGAAACCCTGAAGGCGTCAGAGCTGATTTTTGCTGTCAGAACCATTTTTTCGTTCTGCGTCCGGCGCGCATTCATGGAGACCGCCTTGATCATCCCGATAATCTCATCTTGTGTTTTCTTTATTTCCTCCTGATATCGCCGGCCGGAAAAAGATCCCGGATTCTGCAGATATTGTGCAGAGAGCTTTTTATACTCTGCATAACGATCTCTGAGTCGGCTGAGCGGCACGTCACTGCTTTTGGACAGAGCGGTCATTATGTCCATCAACTGCTCAAATTCCCTGCTTCGGTCCCAAAAAAGTGAAACCATATCCCGGCTTCTCAGTATCCCGTATCTTCTGGCATAAAGTTCATGGGCAAGAATGCTGTCGATCATCTTGTCCGCAGTATCGATCACTTCCACGTCTGTACTGAGAATGCTCTGGGTAAGCCTGTTGAGGCGTTCGAGATTCGAGATCGCATTCCACGATATCACGACGATGAGAACTGCAAGCAGCAGAAATCCGAGAAGAATCTTGCCGGTAATAGTCAGGGGGAAAAAAGGCTGCGCTGCCTTCTCACTCATGGACTCAGGACATGTGTAGGTTTCGTTTTCCATCTCAAAAAGTATGTCCCTATTTTACTCCTCGCAGGGCAACGTAGCAATACTTGCGCATATACGCATATTGCTGCCTAAGCCCGCCTTCAAGAATACATCTCTGCTGCCGCGACACCTTTTCCCGCTTTTTTGCGCATGCCCCCCATCTGTCGTATAATGCGTAGCATGCATGATGTGTTACTCTCCTTCGGCCTTATCATACTTGCCGGCATCTTGTTCAGGCGCATACGGCCGGCAGGAACCGACCCCGATGAGGTGCGCCGGGTGATCAATGCCTGCGTGCTGAACCTCTTTCTTCCCGCGCTCTGTATCAAGACGCTCCTTCAATCCCCGGTCGACCGGGAAACGCTGTTGGTGCCGGTAACGGCCGCCATAACAACGGCAGCCGCGCTGCTGCTCGCCTTTGGAATCTATGCCGCTCTGGGGAAAAAGATGCATCTCTCTCCTCGGGAAACAGGTGTACTCCTCCTGGCGTCGGCATTCGGCAACGTCACGTACCTCGGGCTGCCGGTGCTTACCGGACTCTACGGGGTTACAGCGGCAAAATACGCGCTCTTCTATGACCTGCTCGCAACAACGCCGCTCCTCTGGATCGTGGGAGCGGCACTTGCGGCAAGGTATGGAGAGGGCCAAAAGCTCAAACCGAATGAGTCACTGAAGATCGTAGCGTCCCTGCCGCCGGTCTGGGGGATTATCATCGGCATGGCACTGCATGAGGCAGGGATCCCGTTGCCGGCATTTGCCCTTTCGATGCTCGAGATGCTCGGCGGCCTTGTCGTCCCGCTCATGATCTTCAGCATGGGGCTTGCCCTTTCCCTGCCGAAGATCAGGCACGCCGCTGCCATCATCCCGGCCGTTGTCATCAAGCTCGTCGCAGGACCGCTCATTGCCTATGCCATAGCACGGGTGCTGGGTCTTACGGGTATTGCCCTGACTTCATGCAGTATTGAAGGTGCCATGCCGGTCATGGTACTTTCTCTTCTCGTCGCCGCCCGTTTCCGGCTGGATGTATCCCTTGCCGCCTTCATGATCGTCGTAACAACGGTGCTTTCGTTCTTTACGCTTCCCTTCGTCATCTCGCTCGCGACTCGTATGCCCTGATCAGATGAAAATGAAAGGCAGCATCACTTTCGGGAGAATGCCGCAAGGGCAACGAGGGCAACACCGTCAGCAAAGAGGATAAGGTTGAGCACTGCGCTTTCGACATGCAGTTTTCTGAATTTCAAGCGGAGCGGGTGACCGGGGGAAGTCTTCTCAAAAGAAGGGATCTCCTGCTTTATGCTCTGCATCCGGGGATGAAGGCTGAAATGGGTATAGAGCGCTATGGCAAGTGCGAGCATGACGAGCACAGCCGACACCTTGAATGCAAGGGCTGACCGGTCCGACCAGGCAAAAAAGAGGGTCGCTGCAGCAAGTGCAACCGTAGCTAAGCTAAAGAAGAAATATCCCGGGAAGAGACCTCCGACAATACTGCCGGCAAGGTCCCGGTCAAAGGCCTTGAAGATGATGGGGGTAACTATAAAGGTGAACATGAATATACCCCCCGTCCATATGCCGAGCAGGAGCAGATAGAGAAAAAAGCCGGTGTTTTTCATGAAGCTCTGTCACCTCACATCATTTCCGACTGTCACGGAGACCCAGCTCTGCACGGCAGCGCGCTGGTCCCGTGCAGGCCGTGTACGCAAATATTATCCCGGGAGCTGTTCCGCAGGGAGACTCGTCTTTCTCCCTGCTGCATCGATCCGCACAAAAGTGATGTTGGTGGAAAATACCATCTCCTCTGCGCCAGTCACGAGATCCGCAGCGAAGACCGCAACCGCGTATTGTACAGACGTGTTCCCCACCCTTCCTCGCCGTGCGCTCATGCGAAGAATCGTACCCTGCCTGACGGTCTTCCGGAATTCGACCGTATCCATGGCAATCGTTACGAAATTGCAGCCGGCATAGTCATGGCTTGCCGCGATCCAGGCAGTCTCATCGACCCACTTCAAGAGATTGCCGCCAAAGAGAAAGCCGTAATGATTAAGGTGTTCCGGAAGAACGAGCTTGTAATTTTCCATGTTTTCCCCGAGATCCTGACTGCCTGTTGCTGCGCAGCGTCTGCACCCAAAGAACTTCTTTTACTCGCAGTCCTCTTCGTGTTCTTCGGAAAAACGTCTGATAGCGGAAGCAGCTTCCGTACTGATATCGGCAAAACTCACTCCATAGCCTGACTCAGCCCCGGACCTCCCGGGGAGAACCCGTACCACTTCGCCCGACACGGTCACCTGCCTGCTGCCGGACAGGGAAAACGAACCCTGTACCGAGTCGCCTTCGAGCAGCCCGCCTGCGGACCAGAACAGCATGCCCGCCGTACTGACGTTCTCAATCATACCAGTGAAACGTCGTCCCCGTGACTGGCCATCCACCCGGATCTTTACCGGCACCCTGCAGTTCTTACGCAGGGGGATATGAAGAAACCGGTGTGCCTCCTGGAGCAGGACAGCGGTATTGACCGGTCTAGAGATAAAGGCATTGGCATTGCACTGCACGCACCGTGCAATGTCCTCTTCCCGCCCCGAGCAGACAAGAATGATCGAAACGCTGCGCAGGGCTTCGTCGCCGCGCACCAGCGAGCAGAACGTTTCTCCGCTCATATCTGCCGCGTCGAGATGCGAGATGATAAGATCAGCTTTGTGTTCCCGATGCAGTTCCAGGGCGTTGCCGTTTGAACGGGCTTCGGTGATTCTGACATCAGAGCGCCCGAGAAAACTCTTCTCTTGCGAGAGGACAGTGTATATATCCTCGGCAATGATGAGCTCTTTCATAACACCCTTGTCCCGGTCATCCTGCCGCCTAAGGAAGCGGCAAAAGACATGTTCTTCATGCTCTTACTCCAATGCACACTATCGAGTGTTCCACCGGTCGACAGCCGAAAGCTTATTCCCCACCATTGACAATATGAGAACGAGACCGGATCTGCCACGCTATCCCCCCTGAAACCTTGACCATGATTGCGGAAGCACTGTTCTCAGGACAGAACGCTCCCGGAGAGTTCCCCCGTTCTTCCCTATCCATACACCCCACCCCTGCTATCGATTTTATATGTACATCATAATAGGAGAAGAACGATTATGCAAGTGAAGGCCCCCCTCACAACCATTTCAGCTCTTTTCCTCCGCCGGGTAGATATACTTCAGCATGCTGTATGTTATCATGAAATAAAGGACTTTCGCGGGCAAACAGCTCCTTCGATCGCTGAGGTGAGTGCTTTTATAACAGCTGAAAGGGTTCCCCTTTGAAGATGCGGTCATGTGCGAAAAGAATCATGATCCTCGCCGTTTTCACGATTATGGCTCTTGCTGGCTGCGCATCCGCACATCAGTCAAAGTGGACGCTTCTTCAGGAAAGCGCTTACGGAGACAGGTTCCTGTACGATCCGAGCAGCATAGAGCAGACTGCTGCCGGCACCTTCCTGGTTTGGGCAGGGACCGATTCTGTGAAATATCTTTATGAAATCGACGGTACGGGAACAAAGGCACGCATCCTCGAAAATGCCCATATCGAACCGACATGGTTCAATATCAAGGCTCAGTCGGGCGACGAGTTGGTGTATAACGCTGTATGCCGGGGACAGTAACCGAGAGGAGGCGATACAACATGGCTACATGGCGGAAAATAATAATTCTGTGCCTGATGCTCTTATTCCTCTTGCCCGATATGCAGGCCGCTGCAATCCTCAGCACTATCAGGTGCGATAAGGGGCTCGTCACTCGTGGTGACAGGATGTATGTTGTCCTGATGAAATGCGGGGAGCCTACCTACCGCAGTATTCGCTATGAAAAAAGTATAAAAAGAGATTTCTTCAGAGATATATCCCCCAACGGAGACAGACGCGAAGAAGAAGCATATCGGGACCCATTCCTGGTTGAAGAATTCGTTGAGATACAGGAATGGGTATATAATTTCGGATCGCTGCAGTTTATTCGTTACCTTACCTTTGAAAACGGCATACTCGTGCACATCGAGATCGGCGATTATGGATTTTAAGGAAGAGTCCCGGGGAAGTTCGGCTTCTTCACTTCGCTATCGCGCCGGGGCGCCGGCATAATTTCTTTCTCCTTCCCTCGTTGCAGCAGCAAAGCGTCTAAAGAGAAGAGGCCTCTCGGATAAACAACAGCATGATCGGCAACGTCATAAAAAAGATCCTGCACATTCTTTGGTTTGTGGTCAGGACCTGAATATGGACTGGTGCGCTTGAAAGAGAAAATAACTATCTGTTAGAGTGAGATACCTTGATATCCCTCATTTATCCCCCTGTTGCCAAGCCGTGTGAACCTCCTGCGGGAATCGCAAGACTCGCCGGCATGCTGTCCCGCCATGGTATCCGGCATCATCTGATCGACGCCAACCTGGAAGGACTGCTTCATTTTTTTGGTCGGTCGCGGCCGGGTAACGGCGTAGCGGATAACTGGACAAAGCGGGCCTTCAAAAACCGCCGGGAGAACCTCTCCGCAGTAAAACTGTTGGATCTCTACCATCATCGCGATAGATATTCACGGACGGTCAAAGATATCGGCAGAGTCCTTGAGAAGACATCTCCTCAAGGAACAAAGGTAGGACTTTCCGATTATGCGCAAAAAGGTCTTTCGCCGGTGCGAAGCGCTGATCTCCTTGCCGCTGCGGAACAGCCTGAGAAGAACGCATTTTATCCCTATTTTCGTGACCGGCTCGGGAAATCGCTGGAAGCAGCTAATCCGTCGGCAGTGGGGATCTCCCTCAATTATCTGAGCCAGGCGCTGACGGCTTTTGCGATGATAGGGTTTATTCGCAGGGAGCACCCGGGGATCATGATCATCCTGGGAGGCGGACTGGTCACGTCTTGGGGGAAAGGTCTTCATGGGAAGAACCCTTTTGCCGGTCTTGTTGATCATATGGTGGTTGGACCCGGCGAAAATAAGCTCCTGTCACTTCTGGACATTTCTGCAGAAAGCTATTCTCCGCAGACGCCGGACTACTGTTCATTGCCCCGGGATCAGTACCTCTCACCGGGAAGTATCCTTCCCTACAGTGCGTCATCGGGCTGTTACTGGAACAAATGCGCATTCTGCCCTGAGAAGGCGGAAGAAAATCCGTTCGTACCCATTCCGCTTCACCAAGTCTCGGCAGACCTCGCCGTTCTGACTGCGGAAGCACAGCCGAAGCTCATACATCTTCTCGATAATGCCATCAGCCCGGCAGTTCTTGCAGCCCTCAGTAAGGAGAGCCCCGGTGTTCCCTGGTATGGCTTCGCCCGCATCGGCCCGCACCTTGCCGATCCTGATTTCTGTGATGCACTGAAGAGGTCGGGATGCGTCATGCTCAAGCTAGGCGTTGAGTCTGGCGACCAGCACCTCCTCGATATGACAAACAAGGGTGCCAGCGTGGAGATGGCATCTGCTGTTCTGCGGAACCTGAGGAGGACCGGCATAGCCGCCTATGTGTATCTGCTCTTCGGTATGCCCCATGAGACCGAGCGCTCGGCACGAAAGACCCTCGAGTTCACGGTTCAGCACAGCGATGCTATAGATTTCCTTAATCTCGCTATCTTCAATATGCCGGTCTGTGGGCAGAACGCAACCGGCGTCAAAACAAGGGAGTTCTATGCGGGCGACCTCTCTCTCTATACTGATTTTGAGCACCCCCAGGGATGGAGCAGAAAACGCGTGCGCCTTTTTCTGGAGCAGGAGTTCCGGAGACACCCGGCTGTCTCGCCGATCCTGAAGAATGAGCCCCTGTCGTTCACCTCGAACCACGCCCCCTTCTTTGTCATGGGGCATGCTCATGACCTGGATACGAAATAAATGGTCTGCCCTCTGCCGCACGGCGTGGCCTAATGTTTGTTCGGCTTCACCTTCACTTTTGACCGTGCTCATGATATTATGATGCATCTTTTTTCACTGCATTTAGTGAGGAGAACCCATGGCGGAAACATCCGAAGCGCTCTGCATAGCAAAGGCCGGTCATGATGTCTGTCTCATCCCGCGTATGGCAAACCGTCACGGATTGGTCGCCGGAGCCACCGGTACCGGCAAAACCGTTACCCTCCGGGTACTTGCCGAGCAGTTCAGTGCTGTCGGTGTCCCCGTATTCCTGGCAGATATAAAAGGGGATCTTTCCGGGATGGCGCAGCCGGGGGGAGATCATCCCAAAGTGCGGGAGCGCGCAGCCCAGCTGGGCATGGCGGATATGCAATATAACGGGTTTCCGGTCGTCTTCTGGGACGTTTTTGGGACAAAAGGACACCCCCTGAGGACTACGGTCTCGGAAATGGGGCCTCTCCTCCTCGGACGGATACTGAACCTGAACGACATTCAGGCCAGCCTCCTTACCATGAGCTTCAAGATCGCTGACGATAACGGTCTGCTCCTCCTTGACCTGAAAGATCTTCGCTCCATGGTCAAGTTCGTGGGCGAACAGGCCGACCAGTTCAAGAATGAATACGGCAATATATCTGCGGCGAGCATTGGCGCTATCCAGCGGAGTTTATTAGCGCTCGAAGAGCAAGGAGGAGACCTCCTCTTTGGCGAACCTGCCCTAAACCTTCAGGATATGATGCAGACAGACAGTATGGGCAAGGGAATGATCAATGTCCTCGCAGCTGATAAGCTTATGCAGTCGCCAAAACTGTATGCCACATTTTTGCTTTGGCTGCTTTCTGAGCTCTTCGAACAACTCCCCGAAGTAGGGGACCCGCCAAAGCCTGTCTTCACATTCTTTTTTGATGAAGCACATCTGCTGTTTGAAGATATCCCCCCGGTTTTAAAGAACAAGATCGAACAGGTGGTACGACTTATCCGTTCAAAGGGTGTGGGCGTCTATTTCATAACGCAAAATCCCCTGGATCTCCCCGAGGACGTGCTCGGACAGCTCGGCAACCGGGTGCAGCATGCCCTGCGGGCATTTACTCCAAAGGAGCAGAAGGCGGTGAAAGCAGCAGCAGAGACATTCCGCACCAACCCGGATCTTGATGTGACGAAAACCATTATGGAGCTCGGCGTGGGAGAAGCATTAGTATCATTCCTCGATACGAACGGTATACCCGGCATGGTGGAGCGTGCCCTGATCTTCCCTCCCCGCAGCCGTCTCCGGCCCCTGACCGACGCGGAGCGTTCATCGGTTATCGGCAGTTCGGTTTTGGCTGGACACTATGAACGCGTCGTGGACAGGGAGTCGGCATATGAAAAACTAAAGGAAAAAACCGCGCAAGCCGCTGCAGCGCCTGCCTCACCCAAGGCAGGACGCGAGCCGGTTTCGGAAAGCACGAAGATGCTGCAGGCTATGGCCAGAAGCGCAGCGCATGCTATCGGCAGCCAAGTCGGCAGGCAGATTATCCGGGGTGTCCTTGGCTCGATCTTCGGCAAAGGGAAGCGATAGTCCGCCGACAAGCGGCGCTTTATTTCATGTTATGAAGGAGGATTGCGTATGAAGAATCTACTGATGACTGCAGTGCTGTTCCTGATGCTGACCTCTCTGGCCTTTGCCGGTTCCCTTAAGACGTATCAGGTAACGGGTCCGATCCTGGAGATAAAGGACGATGTGATTGTCGTGGAAAAGGGCAAGGAAAAATGGGAGATAGCCCGCGACAAGGCAACCAAGGTGATTGGCGACCTCAAGGTCGGAGCGAAAGTAACAATCCAGTACCAGATGAAGGCGACCGAGATCGAAGTAAAGGCTGACAAGAAAAAATAGTTCGGAACAGATGCGGGAGGAGAAATATTCCTCCCGCTCCCAGCCTCAGTATCTGGGTTCTTCTCTGCGAGAGGATAGCTCAGTTCAACGACAACACCCCGCCTCGAATTATCCTATAATCATCCTAAATTCTTACCTGCGTCTTTTTGTCTTCCCTGTCGGTACTGCATTCCAGGGATCGTCAGGCCAGGGATGCTTCGGGTAGCGGCCCTTCAGTTCCTTCTTCACCTGCTGATATCCGCTGTTCCAGAACCCCCGGAGATCCTGCGTCATCTGCACCGGCCTGCGCGCAGGGGAAAGCAGGTGGAGGACGATCTTCACCCTGCCTTCCGCAACAACAGGAGTGTCGGCAAGTCCGAACATCTCCTGCAGCTTGACGGCAAGGACCGGCAGTTCTCCCGCGGCATAATCGACCGCGACCTTGCTCCCGCTCGGGACCATCATGCGCATTGGGAGCCGTTTGTCGAGAAGATGCTGCTGCTGATGGGAAAGCCGGGACAGCAGTGCAGAAAGCAGATCGACCTTCTCAATATCAGCTGCTGATCGCACACTGCCAAGCCACGGATTGAGCCAGTCCTCCGGGTCTGCATACAGGTGCTCATCCGATACGTCCGGCCAGTGCTCTTCCGGAAAAGCACGCCGCATGAGGATGACCCGTCCCTGGAACTGTCTTGCCGAGGTGCTGAATGACAGCGGAACCTGCCTGCTCCTGATCGCCTCGTAGAGAAGTGGCACTGCCTCTTCATCTGAAGGAATAAAAGGCTTAGTAGACAAGGGGATCGAGCCGAGCCGCTCTTCCGTGACCGCTATGATCCTCTTCTCCTTTTTGTCCCACGCGATCCTGCGCACGCCACCGATTCGGCCGCAGCATTCCTGCCGGATACGTTCCTCGCTCACCGGCTCAGCCAAATGTACGCTGCCCTCTGCCTTCTCTCCGGCATCCAGATTGACCGCGATAATATAGGGATAATTCGCCAGGCTGCTCGCAGCAGGCAGCCGGATGCCCCTTCCCTGACTTAGGACAAACCGGCCAAGGCCTTCTTCCCGTCTCTTCGCGATTCTATCAGGGTATGCGCAGAGCAGAAGGCGCGGTATCAGATCAGCGTCGTCTTCCCCGGCCGGCAATACATCGGGATTGCTATCCATGTGCCGCATGATCTGTTTATATGTCCTCTCTATGGTGCGAAGAGCCCATGCATCAACACCGGCAGGCGCCTTGCCTGCCCGCCATGCCCGAAGGGCCTCGATCCGCTCTGTAATGCCGGAATCCCTGCCGGACGCTGCAGGGTCTGACGTACGTCGCTGCATCATGTCCCGTTCTGAAAGGATTGCTGCGAGGTCAGCACCAAGTCCTGTGCAACCGAGTTCTGCAGCCCTCAAAAGCAGCCTGCCGAGCCGGGGGTGGAGCGGCAATCCGGCCATTGCCTTCCCCCTCTTCGTCACCGAACCTTTTCGGTCAAGTGCCCCAAGATCCATAAGCAGCCGCTCCGCAGACTTCCATGCTGCATCCGGAGGTGCATCAAGCCATGCGAGCCCGGCGGGGTCTTTCACCCCCCATATCGCCAATTCAAGTACAAGGGAGGAAAGGTCGGATATGAGGATCTCCGGCGTGGTAAACGGCAGCATGGACTGAAAGACATGCCTGCTGTAGAGGCGGTAGCAGATCCCGGGGACAAGTCGGCCTGCCCGCCCCTTCCGCTGCTCTGCCGATGCCTTTGAGACGCTGACGGTTATGAGGCGGTTCATACCCGATGAAGGATCATACTGCAGTCTCCGGGTGAGGCCGCTGTCAATAACAACACGTATGCCTTCTATGGTGAGGCTTGTCTCGGCGATATTCGTGGCGAGCACGATTTTGCGATGCTGCGATGGCAGGATGGCCCGTTCCTGGTCTTCAAAGGGAAGATCGCCGAACAGAGGCTGCACGGCAATTTGATTCTTTCCACTCTTGAGCATATCCCTGAGAGCATCATGGCAGCTCCGTATCTCCCTTACGCCCGGCAGAAAGACAAGGATATCTCCCTCTGTTTCGCTGAGCGCTTTGCTGACTGCGTTCACAACAGTTTCAAGAGGCTGCAGCACCGTTTTTTCTTCTCCATATCGTTCTTCGACCGGAAATGTCTTGCCTTCGGATGCAATAACCGGCGCGCCGCCGAGAAGTGCTGAGATTGGCTTGCAGTCCAGCGTCGCGGACATCACCACTATTTTCAGTCCTGCTCTCAGATTTCTTTGCATGTCCAGGCACAATGTCAGAGCGAGGTCACCATCAATGCTGCGTTCGTGGAACTCGTCGAAGATAACCATTGCTACACCTTGAAGGCTGGGATCTGATTGTAGCCTTCTGGTCAGGATGCCCCCGGTCACCACCTCGATGCGAGTTTTTGCAGATTTCCTGCTTTCAAATCTGATGGAGTAGCCGACGGTCTCGCCCACGTTTTCCTGAAGGGTCATTGCCATCCACCGCGCTACAGACGTGGCTGCAAGCCTCCGGGGCTCGAGCATGACAATGCGTCCCCGTGCACGGGGAATAACATCAAGCAGCGCAATCGGTACCCGTGTCGTCTTGCCCGCGCCGGGCGGCGCTGAAAGGACTACTCCCGGGTGAGCTGTCACTGCATCTTTCAACTCCACTAGTATCTCGTCAACTGGATAGGCAGCCATCAGGTCATCCCCTACGGAGCAGGCGGCACGGACACAACCAACCGGTCATTCCGCATCCTCAAATTTCTTCCGAATCTCGGAGAGCTGCACCCGGTATGCTTCTGCGTCTCCGTAATCGGCAAAATGATGATAGCGCCCGTGCGGGCGTGCTTTGCCGGATGCATGCTTGATCGGACACCAGTACTGCTCAGTACGCGCCCCTATTTCACTGATATAGGATGCAAGGCCGTTGAAATAACTGCAGTAGTCACAGTTGACCCGCTCAATCACATTGAGATATTTAAGATAATGCCGGTCCAGAATGATATGCTCACGCCGCTTCACCCTCGGTATTCCATAGATAGGGAAGCAGAGCACTTGATACAGGTTCACACATGCATCCATAAAAAATGCCGGGATGATCATAAGATAGATCACGGGTGCAGAAAGTATATTCAGCGGTTTTGCCTCAAGGATATACTTCACCAGCCCGCGGACAAAGGTCGCCTGAATACGAAGCACCTCTTCCTCAAAGATGACCTTTCTTTCACGTATCTTGTATTGGAACTCCTCTTCCTTGCGTCTGATCTCTTCCTGCACGCTCTTTTCGAGTGCCTTGATCGCGTTCAGGATTTCGTTGAGGCGATTACTCATAGCATCTCCGTTCTTGTATAGATGTTTGTACGTTGTTCAGGGAAACAGCGCAACGATGACGTGTCCGGCACTGTACCATACTCGAAGATAAAAAAGGTGCCGCAATCCTCTGCAACTAGACTTCCCGAACTGATACGGATGCGGTTACTTCCTGTCATCGGGACGGGTCAGTTTCTCAAGCAGGGAAAGTCGTCTGAATGCATGCTCCCATGACGTTCCACAGACATCTTCGGACGGTCTGAAAGAGCGGCAAAAGAGGGGGCGTCCGGGATGTCCATGGAGAACGCAGAGATTCCCGTCATCCAGATGCACGCACCGGACACCGGCGGGTTTGCCATCCGGCATACCAGGGATCCCCGAGGCAATAGAGACGGCAATACAGCATGCTCCGCAGCCCTTTCGGCAGGACATGTTCAATAGCCGAACCGCCTCAGGTCTTCTTCCGCGATTCCGAAGTAGTGGCCGACCTCATGAAAAAGGGTTGCCCGTATCTCTTCCATGAGTTCGTTTTCAGAGGCACATATCTTTTCGATGTTCTTCTGAAAAAGCACGATCTTGTCCGGAAGGGGGTGAGGGATATCAAAAAATCCTCCTTTTTCCGGATATTCAACGCCTCTGAAGTATCCCAGCAGGCAGCCCCGCGATGCTCCGGTGCTCCTAACATCATCGGTCGTAGGAGAATCCTCGACATGGATGCTGATATTCGTCAGAAAATCAGAAAACTCGGCAGGAAGTTCTCTGAGCACCTGCTCCACAAGAGACATGAAATGTTCTCTGTCGGTCCGGTAGGACATAGGGCTATTTTACCTCAGGAGCTGCAGAATAAACCCCTCACGAACCGGCACCCATAAGCGGTCCGTTGCGGTACAATACAACCTATGGGTATAAAATATCTTCTTTATTTTCTGCTCGGCGGAACCGTTGTCAGCGTAGTCACCTATTACGCTAGTCATAGCCGTTCTTTGTTCGCCGCATTTATCGCGAATATGCCGGTCATGACCCTCATCACATTTCTCATGATTTACCGCGAAGCGGGGGAATCAGCGGTCGTTCCCTATGCCAAAGGTTTGCTTATCATGCTCGTGCCGTGGCTTCTCTATATCTTCACCGTCCTCTTCATGACACCCCGCATCGGCATGGTCCCGTCTCTTCTTGTCGGATTGGGCTGCTATGTAGCAATCGCCTATCTCATCCTGCAGCGATTCTGACGCGCCGCTACCCATCGGGCCTCTCAACAGCCCCTTTTCCCGAGATCTCCTGTTTTCTCATTTCAGAACCCGCGCCATACCCGCCGCTGCAAACACGGCAATACCATAGCAGAGCACAGCTGCGGCTATGACGCTCGCAAACCCGTGCGCCATGGCCAGCATCACGGAGAGCGGAGCTGCCATCACCGAGGTGAACCCGTTGACACCCCAGGCCCATGGAATGAGAACCTGCGGACCTTTTTCAAGAATCATCAATCCGGATGGGAACATCCAACCCATGAAAAATGCAAGCGGTGACAGGGAAAGTGCGGAAGCGGTAAAGCGGATCAGGATGCCATAACCGGAAACAACGTCAAGAAGCCGGTCGAGCAGGACCGCCAACAATATCATAAGGACGATGACAGCCGCGGCAGCAACGGATATCCTCCGCAGGGGGGAGAGGACCATCTTCTTCTGCCAGAGGCTGCCGATGCCGGAAAAGACAAGTATNNATCGCCGCAGAGGCTGCAGAGACCGGGTCTCCCAGATACTTGGTAAGCTGCTGGATAGAGACCATCTCAATGAACATGAAACCGAATCCGAGGCAGAGGAAGTAGAGAGCAGTTGAAGACTTCGCCTGCACCCCTTTGGGGCCCCTACGCAGCCAGAAAAGCGGCGCGAGGATGAGGAGGAGGGCAAACAGGGCAGCCGAAAGGAATGTGATCACGAGAACGACGTAGCCGAATTCAAGCCGCTGGAGCCAATGGCCGCGGTAAATCTTGATGAAGCTGTCGAGGGACCGCCACTGGAAGAAATCGAGGAAATAGGGACTGCTGTCTGTGGGAGGAGAGATGCGGTAGATCCATTCCCTGAAGAACTTCTCCCGATCTGAAGAAAGGATCTTCATGATGCCATAATGGAGAAAGGAGTAGGGTGCCTGCTCCGGGCCTGTCATACGGTTGATCTGGTCGATCTCGCCGCTCTGTATGCCGGGGAAATACTCTGCATCCATAGAGAGACTTTCTGAAAGTCTGCGGAAGTCGCTGATAAGCGCCCTGTCAAGAGCCTGTTTCGAGAGCATAGTGTTGACCGCCAGGTAGTTGCGGGCA
>DKBH01000115.1 GCA_002451165.1 Nitrospiraceae bacterium UBA6905 | reverse complement strand
TGGAAACCATGTCTATGCCTATCTAAAGAGTTCAAAACTGCGGCACTTGACATCCATATTTATTTTGTAATATAAATAAGTTAGCACTCTATCATGCTGAGTGCTAACTTATTTTATCGAGAGGTTACATCGCAATGCCGACAGAAAAATATTCATTCAAGACAGAAGTAAACCAGCTGCTTGATCTCATGATTCACTCGCTTTACTCTCATAAAGAGGTGGGTATTCGTGAAATCATATCCAACGCATCTGATGCTATCGACAAAGCACGATATGAATCGCTGACGAATCCTGAAATCGTGGTTCCGAAGGAGGGATGGAAGATACGGATACATGCTGACAAGGATGCAGGCACGCTTATGATCAGCGACAATGGGATCGGCATGACCAGAGAGGAGGCTATTGAAGCACTCGGAACCATAGCCCACTCTGGGACAAAGGAATTTCTTGCTTTCCTGAAAGAAAAAAACATGGAAAACAGTCCCGACCTCATCGGCCAGTTCGGAGTCGGCTTTTACTCGGCATTTATGATTGCGAATAAGGTCACCGTGCTTTCTCGTAAAGCCAATTCAAAGGACGATACTGCTGTCAAATGGGAATCTACCGCAGATGGTTCATTTGTTGTCGATCATTTTGTCAAGGACAGTTCCGGCACCGATATAATCCTGCATCTCCACGATGATGAAAAGAAATACCTTGATGATTGGCAGATCAGAAACGTTATTTCTAAATACTCTGATTATATCGAATACCCCATCGTCATGGATGTTGAGAGAGAAGAGGATTCAGCGCTCGAAAAGGGCAAGAAAGTCAAAATTCTCAAGGAAGAACAAATCAACTCTGGAAAAGCCATCTGGCTCAGAGACAGGTCAGATATAAAGGAGAATGAATATAACGAATTCTACAAACATATTTCGCATGACTTCTCAGACCCCTTGAAAGCAATCCACTATCACGCTGAAGGAACGACGGACTTTATTTCCCTGCTCTTTATACCAGCGCATGCACCGCTTGATATCTTCTATAAGGAATTCAGGTTAGGGCCAGCCCTGTATGTAAAAAAAGTCCAGATCATGGACCATTGTGAAGAGCTCATCCCCCCGTATCTCAGGTTTATTAGGGGGGTTGTCGATTCTTCTGATCTACCGCTGAATGTGTCGAGAGAGATATTGCAGAATAACCGCCAGGTGACGATCATGAAGAACAATATAACAAGAAAAGTGCTCGACGCCCTCGCGGAAATGAAAATGAATGACAGCGAAAACTTCCTAGCCTTCAGCCGTGAATTCGGGAGAGTGCTCAAAGAGGGGATTCATTATGACCATGCACGGAAAGAGGTAATCGCCGACCTACTTCTTTTCAGCTCTACAACGTCTGGGGAAGCAGTCACGCGTACACTCGATGATTATATCGCCGGCATGAAAGACGGACAGAGCGATATCTATTATATGACCGGAACATCAATCCGTGAGATGGCCGACTCGCCCTATCTTGAAGCATTGAGGGAGAAAGAATATGAAGTGCTTTTTCTGACCGATGATATCGATGACCTGATCTTCGGCGGCTTCGAATACAAGGGCAAGAAGTTCAAATCTATCCTGAAGGGTGACATCACCCTAGATCGCACTGGTGAAAAGCGCAAATCAGCTGAGCAATTTGACAAGCTGATTGACTTCATGAAAGCAATCCTGAGCGATGATGTGAAGGAAGTCCGGCTCTCCGGCAGACTCAAGGATTCTCCCTGCTGCCTCGTGGGCGATGAAGGGGACCTGGACCCAAGAATGGAAAAGATGCTTAAGTCAATGGGACAGGAGGTGCCGGTTCAGAAGAAAATTCTCGAGATCAATCCCGAGCATCCTATTTTCACATCGATGAAGGAACTATTCGAAGGGGATAAGTCGATTCCTCTTCTTGAGGAATACTCTCGCCTTTTGCTTGATCAGGCGCTGCTGTTAGCGGGATCCCGACCGAAAGATCCAGCGCGTTTTTCGCGCTATCTCTCTCAACTGATGGTTCAAGGGGCAAGGCGCAAACTGCCCGCCGAACATGGAGATACGACTTGACCTCTTCGAAATTCATATGCAATAATTAGTGCAAAGTTACGGAAGTTTTTGTCGTACCATCAGGCCGCAAAGACTTTGGACTTTGCGGCTTTTTTACGACCGAAATTCCGGGAATCACTAAATTCTTGTCAGGAGGAAAGAGCAGTATGCAGAAAGGTAAGGTTAAGTGGTTTAACGAGACCAAGGGCTACGGGTTTATCACGAAGGAAGATGGCGTGGATGTATTTGTTCACTATTCAGAGATCCAATCCAATGGTTTCAAAACACTTGCAGAGGGACAGGAAGTCAATTTTGAAGTTGATGACGGCCCCAAGGGCCCAAAGGCGGTCAATGTTACAAAGGCTTGACATCGCCTAACAAATAAACCAGAGCCCCCTTCCTGTTTGAAAGGGGGCTTTCTTTTTCACGGAATAGTTAGAAATTAACCTTTTATTGCCTTTATGAGGCGTTCATATTTCTCGACGCCGATACATTCTCTGGCAGCCGGACACCATGAAATACAGGAAGGTTTCATGTCACGTGAGATCTGTTTGCCGCAGTTCTTACAATTGATATCTGACTCATCCGACCATATCTCATTTCTAGCATCACACCAGAAACAGATGATATCCTCCGGATAAGGGGTTCGAATCTCTGCGCTTCCTGGGCATCCTTCTTTAAACATCTTGCTAATAGTCTATCAAATCCTGAGAAAATGACTATGAGATAGATCATACAGCTTAGGGCAGAGGGCTACGCTGATTTCAAATCGAATTATTTCCAGCGACGATACAGATGATGTGGTATTCCCATGACATCAAGCATCTTTCCGGCCATGAAATCGATCATTTCATCGACTGACACCGGTGCATGATAAAAGCCGGCGATCGGCGGCGTTATTTTCACTCCCATACGAGCAAGTTTAAGCATATTATCAAGATGGATGACACTGAAAGGCATCTCACGAGGGCAGAGAAGCAACGGTCTGCCCTCCTTCAGCGTCACATCTGCAGCCCTTTGGATCAGGTTCTCCGTATACCCATTCGCCACGCCGGAAAGCGTCTTCATGGAACAGGGTACGATGAACATGCCCTCCGTTCTGAAGGAGCCGCTCGATACAGGTGCCGCCATATTGCTCTCACTGTAATAAAAGATATTCTTCGTACTAAAATATGATCTGATCTTTTTCTGTATTGCGGTATCTGAGCCGGCCTGCCAGTCAATTCCGGCCTCTTCTCCGAGTATCGAAAATGAATGCGATGAGACGATCAGGTACACCTCTGAGCTCCGGAGCAATTCCCTGAGAACACGAATGCCAATGATCGACCCTGAAGCGCCGCTTATAGCAAATACATACCGCTTCATAACGTGAAGTCAGCAAGCGTGGCGAGAAAAATGGTCATGCTGATATAGCCGTTCATATTGAAAAAAGCCATATCGAGTCTCGTGAGATCATGCTCCTTAACGAGTGAATGTTCATAAAGAAAAAGTCCAGCCACAACGATCAAGCCCAACCCGTAAAAGATTCCCAGGTGGAAGAACAGGCCATTCACAACCAGAAGGACGAATGTGATCATATGAAAGGCACGGGAAATATATAATGACCATTTTATCCCAAATCTCTGCGGAATAGAAAAGAGCCCATATTGTTTGTCGAATTCTATATCCTGAAGTGCGTAAAGAATATCAAAACCGGCCAGCCAGAATATCACCGCAAAGACAAGTGGTACGATCATGCGGTCAAAAGAGCCGGTTATAGCTATCCATGCCCCTAGCGGACCTGCAGAGATAGCTATCCCCAATACAAGATGAGCCATCCAGGTAAAACGCTTGGTGAATGAATATAGAAAAAGAACTCCTATTGCAATTGGTGTAAGCATGAGACAGAGAGGATTCAACATATATGCAGCAACGATCATCAGTCCGAACGAGAACAGAATAAATGCAACAGCCTCACTGACCCTAACAACACCGCGAGGAATTTCCCTGCCAGTCGTACGAGGGTTATCCCTGTCGATCTTCCGGTCAATAATCCTGTTCATTCCCATCGCGCCAGAACGCGCCCCGACCATTGCAACCGTGATCCAGAATATTTGCCGAAAAGAAGGCAAACCGGCAGCTGCAATCAGGGCCGAGGTGAAGGCAAACGGCAAGGCAAAAATCGAGTGGGAAAACTTGATCATCCTCAGATAGAGAACAACTTTCTGTATACCAACGCTCATCTTTTACCTCGCTGATTCATTATAAACAATCACCCGTAAAGTAGCAAAAACGTTCTTGAGGACTTTTTATGCAGCTGTTCATCAAAGCATATCATCGGCGTATGTCACGTCTACGTAGAATGTCCGATTCACAACAAAGTATAGCCGTCCGGTATCCACGCAGCTGTTTTTTCCTTTTCTCGCACACCTAAGCAGCCTTCACCATCAATGTTCTTCGGAGAGAGCTATCCTTCTTGTCCTTATGGGGAGCGTTGCTTGCAGCTGAGGCCCTGGATCATTTCAGCCCTCTCGGCAACCTGTCGAAACTTCACGTTCTGATCCCTGCATCAGAATAATCATTTACCCATCAATATGTTCATCCACCTCAACGTATTCGGTGGTAGAGCCATTATGAGCCGATATAAGTGCCGGTCACGGTAAATCGTAGATTCATTTCGACGGGGACCACTCTGTCTTGATACGCAGGCGCCCCTCGGATAGCAGCATCTGGAGGAAGGATTCTGATTCCTTCCAAAGGGCCTGTTAGATATCGGCTTTCCCCTCATTCCTTCGAGGACTGCCTGATTAATTCAAGGGCTCCGCACTATTTAACTCATTTTCAACCGCTTCTGCATGGCAGCATCTTCAAATTCGGCCTTTGCTCCTTTGTCTGTTTAGAACTTTATCATCTTACCATTACGGCCATATTATCGAGGTATCATGAATGCCTTCAATTTCAGTTATACTATAAAGTTACATCATGCTGAGCAAGATTAATATCAAAGGAGCCCGAGAGCATAACCTCAAAAATATCGACGTTTCGATACCAAGACAGGCTATAACCGTTATTACCGGTCCATCAGGGTCAGGCAAATCCTCGCTTGCTATTGATACGATCTATGCTGAGGGACAACGACGTTACGTAGAGAGCCTTTCTCCCTACGCTCGCCAGTTCCTGGAGCAGATGCATAAACCCGATGTTGATTCCATCGAGGGCTTATCTCCTTCTGTAGCCATCGATCAGAAAACCGTCAGCAGAAGTCCGCGCTCTACCCTCGGCACCATTACGGAAATATACGACTATTTGAGGGTCCTTTACACGCGACTGGGTAAGGCATTTTGCTATAACTGCGGGACAGAGATCTCAACTCAGGAAGCTAACAGCGTCGTCAGCTCTGTCCTCTCCCTGCCTCAGGGAACGAGGATACAGGTCCTCGCACCAATTGTTCGGGAAAGAAAGGGCAACTACCGCAGGGAACTCCAGGAAATTCGAAGCGAGGGATACGTCAGGGCCCGCATAGACGGTGAAATGAAAGACTTAACGGAGAATATCATCCTCGCAAGACAAAAACGCCACACGATCGAGATTGTCATAGACCGCATAATCGTGCGGCAAGGCATAGAACGGCAATTGAACGATGCCGTTGAAACAGCGTTCAGCTATGCCGATGCAATCGTTGTGAATCTTCTCGATGAGTCACGGGACATCCTGTTTTCGAAAACAGCCGCTTGCCCTGCATGCGGCATTAGCTATCCGGAGATTGTTCCCCGATTCTTCTCTTTCAACAGCGCTGCGGGCGCCTGTCCTTCCTGCAGGGGGCTTGGATATGAGAATGTTCTTGAGGACTCTGTCGACGCAGATCAGATGAACATCTGCAGAAAATGTGGCGGCCTGCGGTTGAAAAGAGAGGCTCTTAGCGTAAGATTTCAAGGCATCAGTATCGCCGAATTCAGCAGAATGTCTGTTGAACAGGCCCTCGTATTTCTCCAGAATATGCGTCTTACAAAGCGCGAACATATAATCGCAGCCCGCATATTGAAGGAGATCATTGACCGGCTCTCTTTTCTTGCGAAGGTCGGTATCGGATATCTCACTCTTGACAGGCCCTCTCTTACGCTTTCCGGAGGCGAATCTCAGCGGGTACGCTTAGCAACGCAGATCGGTTCCTCGCTCACGGGCGTCTTGTATGTACTCGATGAACCGAGTATCGGACTGCATCCCCGAGATTGTGCCAAACTCCTTGATAGCCTGTCTGCTATTAAGTTTGCTGGCAATACGATAATAGTAGTTGAGCATGACGAGGAGACGATAAGATGGGCAGACCATGTTATTGATATGGGCCCCGGCGCTGGTACGCGCGGAGGTTGGATCGTCGCCGAAGGATCGCCGAATAATATTGCCGGAGAGGCCCAATCGATTACCGGTAAGTATTTGAATGGCGAAATGCAGATTTTGATACCCTCGAAGCGGAGATCTGCAGATGATTACATCTCTATCCAGGGTGCATCGGAGCATAATCTGAAAAATATTTCTGTGAAGATTCCCTTGAAAGTGTTTACGTGTGTTACCGGGGTTTCCGGTTCAGGGAAAAGCACCCTTGTTTTCGACATCCTCTATCGGGCTTCTGAAAAAGTCTTTTCTAAAGCGGGGCATATTGCACGTAGACCCGGCAGCTATTCCAAGATAATAGGCATTGAAAAGATAGACAACGTCATTAGCGTCGACCAGTCACCGATTGGAAAAACACCGCGGTCGAACCCGGCAACGTACACCGGTTTCTTCAGCGCAATCAGGGACCTGTTTTCCCTTACAGCTAACGCAAAAAAACGTGGATATTCCTCCTCACGATTCAGCTTTAATGTTGAGGGGGGGAGATGCGAATCTTGCCGTGGTAATGGGCTGATCAAGGTAGAGATGCATTTCCTTCCAGATGTCTATGTACAATGCGATAAATGCCGGGGCAGACGTTACAACGAAGAAACACTGGAGATCCGCTATCGAAACAAGAACATTGCAGAGGTCCTTGACATGACCGTGGCTGAGGCCCTTCTTTTTTTTGAGAATATCCCTACCCTCCGGAGAAAACTTGAACTGCTTGATGAGATCGGGCTCGGTTATCTGCAGCTAGGACAATCTGCAACCACACTATCTGGCGGCGAATCACAGAGGATTCGACTGTCTCGTGAACTGGGCAAAAGGTCTACGGGCAACACCCTCTACATTCTTGATGAACCTACGACCGGTCTTCACTTCGTTGATATTCAGCGTCTCCTCGATGTCATCGGCATGCTCGTCGACAGAGGCAATACGGTTCTCGTCATAGAACATAATCTCGAGGTCATAAAATCAGCTGATCACATCATCGATCTCGGTCCTGAAGGCGGCGAGCAGGGAGGTTATATCATCGCCGAAGGAACACCTGAAGCGGTAAGCGGAAATCGACGTTCGTATACGGGAATAGCATTACAGAATCGTCTTTCATCGCGTTAATCCTTTTTATCATGCATGCATTTGTTATAGAATGAAAGCACTATGATCACGAAAAATTCTTGCTTGATCATTACCGCTCTAATGCTCATAGCAGCTTTTTCCTGCACAGGAAAAAAGGAATCAACCTATAAGAAGTCAATGCCCATGATGGACACCATCGTAAGCATTACGGTTGTTTCTGAGTCAAAAGAACAAGCAGAAAAGGCTATGGAAGAGACGTTTGCCATGATTGACCAAATTGGCAATCTCATCAATTATTACTCTGATACCAGCGAACTTTCTGCCATCAACCGGAATGCAGGCATATCTGCAACGAGAGTATCACCTGATACATTTGCGATTATCGAAGAGGCTGTTTATGTTGCTCATAAATCGAGAGGCTCCTTCGAACCCACCTTGGGGCCGGTTACTCTGCTCTGGGATTTTGCAAGTAGGATAAGGCCTTCTGAGGCTGAAGTCAAACGTGCTTTACCGCTGGTAAATTACAGGGATATAATACTAAATAAAAGGGCGTCAACGATCTACCTTAGAAGAAAAGGAATGAAGTTGGACCTTGGAGGCATAGCAAAGGGATACGCCGCAGATATCGCCGCAACTACTCTTTTAAAGAAGGGATTTTCGTCGGGACTCGTTGCCATTGCGGGAGATATCAGGACATTCGGTCTGAAACCGGACAGAAGTCGCTGGACGATTGGGATCAAAAATCCTCGGCAGACAAGCGATAGGGATGAAATCATGGCAAAGGTGAGATTGACAGAAAAGGCGATATCAACGTCAGGAGACTATGAGAGGTATTTTATTGCTGACGGGAGCAGATATCATCATCTCCTCGATCCTGCAACAGGATTTCCTGCATCAACCTGCAGAAGTGTCAGCGTTGTTACAGATAAGGCAGTCTATGCGGATGCATTTTCTACCGCGATATTTGTGCTCGGTCCTGAGAGGGGCATGAAGCTTGCGAAAGAACTGGGTTTGGATGCGCTTATTATTGACAGCAGCGGCATAGCTTATATGACAGATGGACTCAAGGGAGAATTATCATTTGAAAACAGAGCTTCGTAACACCACTATCGCAGACCGGATGCTTTTGCTATTCCTGATCATTGCTTCGATTTTCGGAATGTTCTATACACGCGAGGCTCTTTCACAAGGCTCTGAAGTTATCATAGAGGTAAGCGGCAAAGCAGTCTTCTCGGCATCTCTCTTCACTGATAGAGAAGTGTTGATAGAAGGATCACAGGGTCATGCAGTCATCGAGATCAGCAACGGGAGAGTTCGCATGAAGAAGGCTGAATGTAAAAACCATATCTGCATGAGCCAGGGATGGATTACAAGAGGAACCATTCTGTGCCTCCCGAACAGCGTCGCCATCATTGCAGGCAATGGCATGAAAAAGGACCTCGATGCTATTACCGGATAAATATCGCATTGCTATCCTGTCGGCATATGCCCTTGCCCTGCACGGATTTGAGGCGATTCTTCCCAGCCCTATACCCTGGCTCAGGCTAGGTCTTGCGAACATCATTACACTCACGGCATTATTACTTTTCGGTTTTCGGGTAGCTCTGATGATCACGATTAATAGAATTATCCTCGGTTCTCTTTTTATCGGAACTTTTCTCGGCCCATCATTTATTCTTAGCTTTGGGGGTGGTGTCTGTGCGACATGTGCCATGGGTGTAGTGCTGGCTGCGAACAAAAAGATCTTTGGTCCGGTTGGGCTAAGTCTTATCGGTGCCCTCTTCCATAATGCTGCTCAACTTTTTCTTGCCTACGGTCTTTTTATACAACGGATCGAGGCAGTTCTTTTTATCAGCCCCATCATTATACTTTTGGGGACACTTACGGGGTTGGTTAATGGTATCGTTGCAGGCATATTGATCAAGAATTTGTTGAAAAAAAAGCCGGAATCGCTGCACAATGTAGCCCAAGCCTGAAATGCAGATCATCTGCCCCATTTGCAGAAACATTACGACGTGGGAGGAAAATCCCTTTCGACCCTTCTGCTCAGAGCGTTGCAAGCTCATAGACCTCGGAGCGTGGGCAAATGAAAGATACCGTATACAGGGGAAAAAAGAGGAAGAGGAAGACGAACGAACAACAGAGGAGGATTCATGATAAAAATCGGTGTGGCTGGTGCAGCAGGAAGAATGGGAAGCAGGATAGCTGCCCTTTGCCGTGAATATGACGGTCTTCGACTTGGAGGTGCGTTCGAGCGCACAGACCACAGTGAGATCGGCACAGATATCGGCCTTATCTCCGGGATTGGAGAAACAGGTATCATACTGCAAAACAGCATTCATAAGATAATCGATGCGGTAGATCTCATTGTGGACTTCACCTCGGCCGAGTCCACGAAAGAGAACCTAAAAGTTGCTTCAAAAAGAAATAAGGCCATGGTTATAGGTACGACGGGCTTCTCTCAAGATGATTTACAGGAGGTAGAAGCCTTGCTCAGGAAAATTCCTTGCGTCATGGCATCTAACATGAGTCTCGGCGTCAATCTCCTTCTCAAGACCCTGCAGGACATCGCAAAAGTATTGGGAGATGATTATGACATTGAGATCATTGAATATCACCACAGGCTGAAAAAGGACGCTCCGAGCGGAACAGCGCTAAAAATGGCTCATGCAATAGCAGGTGCAGTGAACAGGAATCTTGAGGAAGTGGCAGTGTATGCGAGAAAAGGTATCATCGGACAGAGAACCGGAAAAGAGATCGGAATTCAGACTGTCCGAGCTGGAGACATTGTGGGAGAACATACTGTTCTTTTCGGTGGACTTGGTGAGCGGATCGAAATAACACATAAGGCCTCGAGCAGGGATACCTTTGCCAGAGGCGCTCTCAAAGCTGCACTTTGGCTGAAAGGAAAAACCGCAGGCCTCTACGACATGCAGGATGTTCTTGGCTTGAAATAAGAGTTGTGCTGCGGTTAGAGGACAAGAAATTACGTCGACCATCTTACGTTACCGTGGGCAGTCATACGGCCGTTCTGCTGAGAACATGGTGACCTGTTACTATGGGGACGTAGAAGGCACAACATCAATTTAACTTATCTTCTTTTGCCCCTGGTATGAGAGATACAAAAGCTCCGATCGGAACATCGCATTGTGTTATTCAATCTCAGGCCAATCTGGGCGAATTCGCTTTGTTGTAAAAATCCCCCTAAATTTTCTCAAACTGATCTTTTGTCGCACCACAGACTGGGCAAGCCCATCCGTCAGGAATATCCTCGAACTTGGTTCCCGCAGCAACTCCACCATCAGGGTCACCATACTCTGGGTCATAAACATAACCACATATAGTACATCTCCACTTTTCCATGTCTCACCTCAAGAATTAATAAAATTAAAGAATTTTACCCTTTTCCTTGGATAATTACAATAGCTTGTGACCTTTTCCTTGAGACTACAATAGCCGTGAATTTTTTTTTACTTTTTGCTATACTTATCAGGATTTTATGGACCCAAAAGAAAGAAAATCTTTGATTGAAGCGTTGCTATTTGTCTCGGGCGAACCAATAACGCTCTCAGCACTTAAGGAGGTTCTGGATATACCTGAGCCGGATATTAAGCGTTGTATGGATGAACTTATTTCTGAATATAAGGATCGTGATCGGGGTCTGCTTATACTTGAAATTGCGCAGGGATTCCAGATGGTAACCAATCCTCTCTATGCAAAGATCCTTCGCAAGTTCACGAATGCTGCAACGTCAAACAAACTCTCCATGCCTGCGCTTGAGACGCTTGCCATTGTTGCTTATAAGCAGCCGCTTATAAAGGCAGAAATAGAGCAGATCCGCGGCGTAAATTCTGATGGTGTCATCAAGAGTCTTCTCGACAAACGACTCATCAAGATAATAGGACAAAAGGAAGCGCCGGGAAAACCTCTTCTTTATGGCACTACTAAGGAATTCCTCCAGTACTTCGGCTTAAGAGATCTGACGGAGTTGCCAACGCTCAAAGAATTAACACGTGAGGAGGCTGCATAGTGAAAAGAGTTTTGCTCCTGAGCACACTCTTCGTTCTGATCATCTTTGTTGCGGGAGTATCTGCAAAGGTCACCTATACAATCAAGAAAGGTGACAGTCTCTGCACAATTGCAAAAAAATTCCAGGTAAGCGTGCATGACATCCAAAAAGGGAACCGCGTCAAAGCAAAAAATCTTAAACCCGGGACCCTGCTTGTTATACCTGACACAAATCATCATGCTCATATGGCGAAAGAAGCTCACACTCAGGACGCCGTAGAAACAGCCGGCTCAACAGGAACCATAAGTAATGATAAAGATATGGAGTTGCCTTCTATCGATATCGACGGCCGGGTGTTAGGTGAAAAAGAGAGCGTGTTGACCGATGAAACAGTGAAATACCATGCGGTAAGAAAAGGGGATACGCTGAAGAGTGTTTCTGCAAAATATGGTGTTTCAGCATCAGACATTAAGAACCTTAATGGATTAACTTCGATAAAGCTCAACGTAGGACAAAGACTTCTCGTACGGGTTACGGGGCCGAGGACGTATACGGTCCGAAAGGGCGATAATCTTTGGAAGATTGCTAAGAAATTCGATATGGATGCTGATGATCTTCTAGAAATTAACGAAATGCCTTCGTCTTCTCTCAGGGTGGGGCAAAAGCTATATCTGGAAGAGAAACCGGATGTGCCTAATATTGACCAGAAATACTTCATCATGGTAAATACCGTTGAGGAGGAGATCAAGAAGGTATCAGAGTCTTGTGACTTCGCAGAAATGACGACGCGGGATAAACTTGTTACATTTGCCAAGAAACTCCTGAATATTCCCTATAAATTCGGCGGAAGCACCATCCTCGGCATTGACTGCTCTGCTTATGTAAAAAAAGTATACGGATTTCTGGGCATAGATTTACCGCGTACAGCGCGAGAACAGTTCCATGAAGGACAACAAATAGATAAAGAAGAACTTTCGATCGGTGATCTTGTTTTCTTTAGGACCTACGCATCTTTCCCTTCCCATGTTGGCATCTATCTCGGGAATAATCTCTTCATCCATGCCTCTTCAAAGGGCAAGAAGGTTACCATCAACAGTCTGGACACCCCTTATTATCTTAAACGATTCGTCGGAGCAAAACGACTGATTTTCGATATCGATAACGACAGACTCGCATCTGCTGATGCGATGAAGTGATCCTTGCATCAGCATTCTTCGACTTACGGTGAAGGCTTCTTTTGCTGATTACCTGTGCCATACATAAGATTCACGTTGTGTGCTGATATGCAGAATATAGTTATCGTCGGCATGGGAGGTTTCTTAGGAGCTGTTGCCCGTTTTCTCATAGGTATGTGGATAGGCCAAAATTGGGGCAGAAACTTTCCGCTCGGCACGTTCGTCGTCAATGTCAGTGGCAGTTTTCTGATCGGTTTTTTCATGGTTCTTTTTACTGAACGTTTCATGCTTAATCCCCAATGGAGAACGTTCTTCATCATCGGTTTTCTCGGTGCATACACGACTTTTTCTACCTTTGAATATGAAACAGGCGCCCTTATTAAAGACAGTGAGTGGCTTATCGCAGCGCTGAATGTTGCTATGAGTGTGATTACCGGCTTTGCGGCCCTTAAACTGGGTGAAGGGGCCGCCCGCATTTTATAGGAGAACTAGGATGACACCAGTGCGCGCAAAGAAACTTTCCATTTACGTGGATGAGACCGACAAGATTATGGGTAAACCTATCTACGAAATCGTGATGGAAATCTGTTACCGAAATAAAGTCTCAGGTGTAAGCGTTTTCCGGGGAGTCGCCGGTTATGGCGGTGACAGGATTTTTCATACGTCTAAGATTCTCGAACTTTCCACTAGTCTTCCGGTCAAGATTGAGGCTGTAGACTCTGAAGATATCATGTCCCAGATCCTTCCCGAGATATGTGCGGTCGTTGTTAAAGGGCTTGTTGAGATCAGCGATACGATAATTATTAAGCCCGTTGCCAAAGGCTCTTGAGTCCCGCTCTCTATGTTTCAAACATCGATGACTCTTGTCTGAATATCCCGCGATAACTGAATCACCCCGGGTTTACTGGAGGCTCTACAATTTGAGAGGATAGAGTCATGGACAAGACAACGAAGTATTCCCCGGAGATTCGGGAACGGGCAGTGCG
>DKBH01000059.1 GCA_002451165.1 Nitrospiraceae bacterium UBA6905 | reverse complement strand
GCTCTTAGAGAAGTCCATTTTTCCGGAATAGGAACATTGGATTCACCCTGAAACATGCACCGAGATGTCCTTCCCGAAGATGAAACTCTGCAGCCGCGACTCGGTGATAAAGAGTCCAAATTATAGTGCGCAATAAAGATTCACGTCTTTTCCGAGGCAATAGATGTGCATTGAGACGAACTGCAGCAGGGACATGTTTTGGACGTGCTCTAGACCCCTTTCTTTATCGTTATCTTCTTTTCCCTGCAGTCGAACATTGCTCATGCTGAAGCAATCTCAGCCGTAAAATAATTGACTGGTATAGTTCGTTTTTTCTCTGATGGTAAGGTTACGGCTTAAAGCTGCACCTGAGATATGTTCAAAAGTTCCTCTTCGATCATTCCCCTGAAGAGCGGTATTTTGTAGGCATTATGTTTCAGTGGCCTTGCCCCGATGATCGACAAGGAAGCTGCGCGATCAACTGCATCGGCATCGAGAACGCTTCCCACAAGTGCCTGTTCAGCGTCAATCGAGCGCCAGGGAACAGGCGCTGCGCCACTTAGGACTATTCGCGCATCCGTGACAGTATTCTCGGTCATTTGGAGCGCAAGGGCGACCCCAGCGAGAGCAAAGTCCCATGACTGCCGGGCGCGCACTTTTCGGTAGGAGCTTTTCAACCCAGCTGGCGGGGGCGGAAGGAAGATCTCGGTTACTATCTCACCTGCTTCAAGGACCGTCTCCTTCGTCACGTCTTTCGCAGGGGGAATGAAGAAATGCTCAAGAGGAACAGTCCTCATACCAGCGGGACCTCCTATATGGGCTGTTGCCCCGTAGGCAACCAGTGTAGGTGCGGTGTCAGAAGGATGAACGACATAACAGCCGTCGCCACCGAAGATACAGTGGTACTGGTTCTCACCTGAAAAGGCATAGCACCGATCTCCTCCTTTGCGTATGCAATGGAACTCGCCGCGATAATACCAGCATCTCGGCTTCTGGCATAGGTTCCCCCCGATTGTCCCCTGGTTTCTCAGCTGGGGGCTTGCCACGTTCGCGGCTGCTTGAACAAGAGCCGGATAGCGCTCTCTGATGGCTCGGCTCTCACTGATCTCGGTGATGGTGGTCAGCGCGCCGATCGTTAAGCCGCCTCCGGCCGTCTCCCTGATACCTCTCAGTTCCTTGAGTCCACTGATACTCACGACCATGTCGGTGGTAAAGACATGGTCGCGCAGACATCCAAGGAGGTCGGTTCCCCCGGCAAGGATTCTTGCGTTGCTTTTCAAAAGGCCGGATATCGCCTCATTGATAGATCTTGCCCGCAGGTAGGAAAATCCGGCTGTCATTACGACGACTCCTTTCCACCCTTTTCAACGGCAGGACACAGCCGTTGCGGCGTGATCGGCGTTCCCGTCATTCTGATACCAACAGCATGGTAGACTGCGTTGGCAACAGCCGCTGCTGTCGGAATCGTTACCGGCTCTCCGAGACCCTTTGCCCCGATGGTGTTCGCCAAGTCGTCCGGCTTCTCTATGGGAAGAGATGTCATCTCCACGGGGACGTCAAGGCTAGTCGGGAGTTTATAGTCATGCCAGTTCCTGTTCAGCATCTTCCCTGTCTGATTCCGATCGAGGACACGCGCCTCGGACAGAGCGAAGCCGATTCCCATGATAATCCCGCCGAATACCTGATTATCATAGGTGAGACGGTTCATCACCCTGCCGCTGTCATGGCAGCCGAGGAACCTTGTGATTCTCACTTCGCCAGTTCTCGTGTTTACTTCGACTTCACAAAACTGGGCAGCAAAGGGATTAACCACTTTCCCTTCCGGATTGGGGCCACGGTAGCCTACCCCGACGATAACACCCCTTTTTTTCAAACCGGTAACGTCACGAATCTTCATTTTTACCAAAGGATTCTTTGCGGAGATGACCTCGTCGCCTAAAAGCGTCAGGGACGCATTATCTGTCTTCAGGTCAGCCGCTGCAAACGAGAGAAGCTGCTGCTTCACACTGAGCGTGGCAGCACGGACAGCCGGACCATCCGTAGGTACTGTTTTGCTCCCTCCGCTGGGGGTTGCATACTGGGTTGTGCCTGTATCAGCATGTTCTATCTGGACGGCTCCGGGTCTCACACCCAACTCCTCGGCCACAATCATTGTCATGATCGTCTTTGTCCCCGTACCAATATCACTCGCCCCCATGTTCAGGTTTACGCTTCCGTCTGCAAAGAGCTTCACCACGACCGTGGAAGGCGGATTCCCTCCCCCCGCAAACCAGAGGCCGCTTGCCACGCCGACTCCTCTTCTGATGTAACCGCCTTTTTTGGACTCGCGGCTCCGCTTTTTCGCTTCCTCCCATCCGAAAGCCTTTGCTCCCTCGATGAGACATTCCTTCAGACCTGTCGACGTGTAAGGAGGATTTCCGTCGCGTCCTTGGCTGTGGTAGGGGATGTTTTGCAATCTGAAATCGACCGGGTCCATCCCGATTTTTTCGGCAAGGGCGTCCATCATCTGCTCGAGAGCCCATGCACCTTGGGGATGGCCGGGAGCGCGGAACGGTCGAGCTGGGCCTGCATTTATATAGACGTCCCGCATTTCTGTCTTCACATGGGGGCAGAGATACAGGTCCTTGACCAGCCAGTCCATGAGACTCGTACCGCCTGCTGGATAGGCCCCGCCGGTTGCGGTGCAAGAGAATTCGAGCGCGGTGATCGTGCCATCCTTCTTAGCTCCTGCCTTGAGCCGCATTGTTGCAGGAGGCCGGTTGCCTGCAGCAAGAAATGTCTCTTCCCTGGTGAGAAAGAGCCGTACGGGCCGTCCGGTCTTTTTTGCGAGGGCCGCAGCTATGATCGTATATTTTCCGGGTTGGAGCTTGCTGCCAAAACCTCCGCCCATGTAATGCCCTATGACGCGAACCTTGGAGAGGGGTATGCCGAGTATCTCAGCAATGCGGGATTGCAAGGAGTATACGCCCTGTGTTGATTCCCATATGGTGAGTTGGTCGCCGTTCCAGCTCGCCACACATCCGTGAAGCTCGAGCGGCGTATGCAGTTCGCATTCGGTCCGGTAGGTCTCATCTATAACAACGTCGGCCTCGGCAAAGCCTCTCGTCACGTCTCCCCTAGAGTACCGATCTGTTTTTACCGTGTTTCCTCCGCTATGGATTTGAGGAGACGATACATCGAGAGACTTCGACTCGTCAGCGATAAAGGGGAGGACGTGATACTCCACCGTGATAGCTCTGACGGCATCCCATGCCTGATATGCCGTTTCAGCAGCTACAGCCGCAATCTCTTCCCCTTCAAACCTGCAAGTGGGGTCGAATATCTTTGCCTTAATCTCCTTTGAAAAAGACCATGTGAAATCACTCTCGGATGATTTCCCGGTGATGACGGCGCACACGCCCGGCATCACTTCAGCGCGCGCCGTGTCGACCCCCTTGACGACAGCGTGCGGATGAGGGCAGCGGAGGACTGCAGCATACAGCATCCGAGGAAGGTGGATATCGGAAGGATAAAGCGCCACTCCGCTGACACGCTCATAGGCGTCCACCCGGGGAAGACGCTGGCCTACAATCTCAGTCTTTTTCCAGGGAGCAGGGTCCTTACCGGGCGGCGGCGTCTCCGGCACAGGGATCCCGCGGAGGTAATAAATATTTCCGTCAGGGGCATTCACTGTGCACCTCCACGCTTCAGTTCAGCCGCGCGCTGCGCTGCATCGAAGATGTGGTTATAGGTTCCGCATCGGCAGAGATTGCCGCTTACCCCTTGCCGGATGTCTTCCATGGTTGGATGGGTCTTTTTCCTCAGGAGGCCCTCCACTGCCATGATCTGTCCGGGCGTGCAGTACCCGCACTGCAAGGCATCATGCTCAACAAACGCCTTTTGAACCGGCCCGAGTTCTTCGCCGTTCATTAATCCCTCCAGCGTGGTGATCTCCATTCCTTCGGCTTCGACTGCCAGAGTCATACACGCGTACCGGGGTATGCCCTCCATCAAAACCGTACACGCCCCGCACTCACCGCGACCGCAGCCCTCCTTGGTACCGGTGAGACCCAGCTCTGCCCTCAGCACATGGAGGAGCGACCATCGCGGCTCTACGAGCATCTGATATTGTTTGCCGTTGATATGGAGCGTTATCTTGTCGCCTTCTCCTGACCTCATGACGGCTGCTGAAGCTTCGTGTTCCTTTTCAAGATGGCCGGCTGCGGCAACAACCAAAGCCCCAACCCCTGCAGACGTCAGGAACTGGCGACGGGACAGTCCTTTTCCACAGGTGCACCGATGACTATCATGGTCGCTACTCATACATCCTCCTCTCTGCCAAAATTCTTAGCAGTTTCTGTCATGACCATCGCAGCGACAATGTTCGAGAAAAAAAGATTTTTTGTTGCCCGTCGCCGGGAATAAACACAATATATCATAGGATAGAGAGTCTCTCAAGCGCCCCGGTTACTTCAGGGTTAATGTTGCTCCGTGCTTGTTCGCAGGTGTTCTGTCCACCAGTTTCAGGGGATGAAGCTATTGGGGGCTTACCATGCGTAAGTGAGGAGCTTTGGCCTCCTTAAAATACGCAGTCACCAGTGGAGATGAAAGGCGAATGTCTTACCAGAAAAAGGCAAAGATTACTCTTTTGAAATGATTACGCTCCTTGAAGCAAAAACGTTTTTATAGCAATCTACGAGGCAGACGGCAAATCGAAGGACGCAACGACATGAACCAGACCTGCCGATATTTTCATATGTATCACTATCGAACGGGCAAGGCATGAGAATACGACCATTTCATCCCGGACCTAAGGCACAGATTATTTCCCGCGGGGGCTAGGTCCACCGGTTCCTGTTGTTGAATATCTTCATCATCTCGAACCAGAGGATGCTCAGGAACCCGGCCGCCAGGCAGATAACGATGTCCAGGGGGTGAAGAACTGCGAAATGAAACAAGGTTCTGAGGAAGGGCACATAGAGGATGCAGCCCAGGCCTGCTGCTGTACCGGCAGCCACCCACCAGAGTGCCGGGTTCGGCTCCGAAAGCGTTGAGAAGAACGTTCGTGTCCATGAACGATTGACAAAGATGAGGCCGAGGTTGGCGATGATGAGCGTTGTCACGGTCAGCGCCCGCGCATCGAGCTCTCCTTGTCCGCGCTTCATCGAGATTGCGAATACTGCAAGGACAATGACGAGCACGCTGAGACCCTGCAATATGCTCAGGCCGATGGTTTTCATGCTGAAGAGCGCTTCCTTCGGATTTCGCGGTTTCCGCTGCATGATGTTCTTCTCTTCCTTCTCAGCCTCAAAGACGATAGAGCAGGCAGGGTCAATGATCAGCTCGAGGAAGACGATATGCATGGGAAGAAGTATCAGCGGCCAGCCGAAAAGTATCGGAAGGAGCGACAGTCCGATGATCGGCACATGGACTGCGAAGATGTAGGACATTGCCTTGCGTATGTTGTCGAATATCCTTCTGCCCATCCGTATGGCGCCGACGATGGACGTGAAGTCGTCGTCAAGCAGCACCAGGGAAGATGCCTCCCGGGCGACGTCCGTGCCCCGTCCGCCCATAGCGATACCAATGTGGGCCGCCTTGAGCGCCGGAGCGTCGTTCACGCCGTCACCGGTCATTGCCACAACCTCGCCGGCAAGTTTCAGGGCATTCACAATGCGCAGCTTCTGCTCCGGAACAACCCGAGCGAAGATATGCACATCCTGAATGCGCGTCTTGAGTTCTCCATCATCCAAGGCATCAAGTTCCTGGCCGGTCATGACCTTGTCGCGGGAAGCAAGTCCTATCTGCGCTGCTATGTTCCGGGCAGTCCCCGCATAATCGCCGGTGATCATCACGACGCGCACGCCGGCATCGTAGCATTCCCGTATAGCACGCTGTATGCCCGGTCTCACGGGGTCTGCAAGACCGATAAGGCCGAGAAACCGGAACGGGAATTCATGCTGCTCCCCTGGTAGTGAAGCAGCGGAGAATTGGGCCTTTGCCACACCGATGACCCGCAACCCTTCCTCAGCAAGAATATTGATCTTTCCGGAAAGTTCGCGGTTCTCTTCGTCACTGAAATGGCAGAGGTCTGCTATGGCCTCGGGAGCGCCTTTGCAGGCGATGACAAAGTTACTGCCATCGGGAGATTTCCAAACATGCGAAAGGGCGAGCAGTTGCTCCGATAAGGGGTATTCCTGTACCAGCCCCCAGTCATCGTGCAGGTGCTCAGTATTGGAGAGGATATGCGCCCCGAGCTCTTTCAGAGCCTTTTCCATCGGATCGAAGGGGTCTTTCTTGCTTGCAAGGATGCCGAATTCGATAAGCTCATGGAAATCTTCCGGAAAGGACTTCCTCGCATGTTCCGGAGAACTGGCGTGTATACCACTGAGGTCATAGAAGTTCTGACCAGAGAAGATTTTCTGCACGGACATGGCATTCAGGGTGAGTGTACCTGTTTTGTCGACACAGAGCACGGTGCAGGCCCCCAGGGTTTCTATAGCTGGAACCCGCCGGGTCAGGACCTGTTTTTTTGCTATCCGCCATGCTCCGATAGCAAGGAATATCGTGAGCACTACGGGAAACTCCTCGGGCAGCGTTGCCATTGCAAGGGTGATGCCGGCAAGAAAGCCGTTCAGCCAATTTCCCCGCGAAAGACCGTAGATGGTAATGACCAGCACGCAGATGAAGAGGCCTGCCAAAGCAATCCTTTGCACGAGCCGTCTGGTCTCTCGCTGCAGGAGTGTCTCTTCCTGTTCCAGCGACTGCAGTGACCTGCCGATCTTGCCGAATTCGGTATGGATACCGGTCGCGCGTACAACAGCTATGCCCTGACCCTGAACGACCAGCGTCCCGGAGTAGACAAAGGGTGTATGGTCGCCGCCGGGACGCTGCATGGTGAGATCGCCGCTGCATGCAGTTTTGCGCACCGGCAGGGACTCGCCGGTGAGAATCGACTCATCAACCGAGAGGTTTATGCATGAGATCAGGGCTGCATCAGCAGGTACGCGGTCGCCTTCTGCGAGGACAAGGAGATCATCGCGCACGACCTCGCGGCCCGGTATTCTCCGCTGTCTTCCGTCCCTGACGACGAGTGCCCGTGGGCTCGAGAGGTCGCGGAGAGCTTCGAGCGCGCGTTCCGACCGCTGTTCCTGATATAAGGTGATGGTCATGACTACGATCACAAAACTGAGCAGCATCAGCGCTTCCCTGATGTCTCCCAGGATCAGGTAGATCAAACCGCAGGCAACTAGAAGAAGGAACATGGGCTCACGGACAATCTCGAGGGCGATGGAAAAAACCGATCGCTTTCGTCCGGCAGGCAGCTCGTTATAGCCTTCCTCACGCAGCCGCTGGGCAGCTGCAGCCTCGCTCAGTCCCGCGAGGGCCGGTATGTCGCTTAGGGCGGGCATGGTGCTACGTCAGATTATAGCAGATACCAAGGAGTGAGCAAGGATCAACTGCCCAAGGATCTGAGGCCTGTTTTAAGATATGCTATACAAGGTGAATGTGATTTTCTTATACTGTCTGTTGCCATGACCAAGACCTGTGCATTATGCAGATACGGGTATGAAAAAACCTCTCGAGGCGAAAAAGCATCGCCCGGAACCGTGTGGTGCGGTAAGAGAAATATTCAGATGGCGAAGCACCGTCAGATGGAATACTTTTCTCCTCTGCCGGGTGCAAAGGTCAGACACTGCGCTGACTGCAGATGGGCAAGAATAACTCTGCCCTCCGGCGGTGCGCTGCAGCTCGGCAATGTATGGTGTGACAGGAAGAAGATCGAGATACATAAGATGCGCGGCATGGACTGCTTCGAGTGACCGGTACGTTGGATATCAGCAGAAGAGGGGTAACAGGTTGCCTCTGTGCTTTGTGAGCGGGCAGCCGGATTCCAAAAAGCGCTCACGTGTCCCTGCCCAACTGCAAAAAGAAAGGCTGTGTCTGATGCCATCAAACGCAGCCCTGAACCTGTGCCAAATTCACTCGACCTTGATCAGGTAGAACCGAAAAGATACTGGGCGAGTGTACTACCGGTCGTCGACCTTGGGGTTGACCGGAAGTGCATAGTCGAAATCTCCAACCGGTCTCGCCAATGTGTAGTTGATAGGATTGGTGATGAGGGTCTGTGTTGTCTTATGGAGGGTGCCGCTCAGGACGGCGAATGGCAGTGCAACTACCCAGATTGCTGCGCCAACGGGTATCGAAACGATGCCAAGGGGCCGGGCAAAGAGTGTATCACCTACAATGTCATGGTCGTTTTCTGTCCCTGCCCAGGCCGGGACTGATGTTGCAAGAAGAGCCAGTGCCAGAATTACCACGGTAATCTTTTTCATAAAGTCCTCCTTTAAAGGTAATGGTCTAACTCAGTTTCATTATAGTGAAAATAGGATACGTAATCAATCTCTATTTTAGCAAACAGGTCCTTTTTTATCCTGAATATTTCATAAAGGAAGATTCGGCTGCTTTCCCTGGTGGTATAGCTGGTTTTGAAGCTCCTCCTGGATTACATCCCAGCCATCTTCGGTGTGGGGTATGACACAGCGGGAACAGTCCTTGAAGCCGGTGGGCAGAATGCTGAAGTCCCCGGGACAGGAGAGCAAAAAGAGCGGGCAGTAACAGAAGAGGCATGACTTCCAGTCATCGAGCTTATGGCACGGCAGGAATTCGCATTTATTATTGATAAAATGCTTATAATTCAAATGGATTTATCCTTTTGCGCAAAATTATCCACTAGAGTAATTCCCCCCTGCACATGAGCTGAGCCCTTTATGTTGAGCCCTGAAATGCCTTATCTGTAAAGTATACGGCTTCTGATCAGAATTACGGAAGACATATGTTCCCCTCTGAGTTTTACCAAACTGAGGATATGGATATGCCACATCGCAATGAACCGCAGATTGCACATGACTTCCCTGTCATGGGCATTTCCCGATGTCAGTCGCCGCAGCCCCGTCCATATAAAGACAAGGGCGACGATTAAGCGGACTATCCGTGTCCGCGATGCCGTATTCATTTCTATTCTTCCATAGCTTACACGTTTTTTCACATGCACGCCTGTCTGTCATGCAGGGACGCATCGAAGTTATTATAGGTCAATGCTTCTATAAAGCCACTTCCATCTTTCTTGAGCTGCATTTTTTTTGCCATCATTCTTACTACGCCCCTGCGGAGTTACACGCCTAAAGTCTTTTGTATATGCGCGTGGTCTTTCAGATGTTTCATGCAGTACTCATAGTGGCCCTCACAGGTGCTGCAGTACCTGAATTCCATCACCGGGTCATCGTCCTCGGTAATGCCGCATATTGTACATGTATGCATCGTTTTCTTTCTGCCCGTACCTTTTTCCAGCTTTGCCGCAAACGACCTCCTTCGCTGGAGCGCGGAGCCGCGGTTCTTTGCGCTGCTGACGATGTCCCTGCCGAAGAACATAAAAAAATTAGCAACGGACACCAGTGCGGCTGCCTTCCCGGCAAGGGGGGCGGTCACGACCGTAAGGGCAATGAAGCCCCAGTTAATCCAGGCAAGATACTTCACCTTCACCGGGAGGATGAAGAAGAGCAAGATCTCAAAATCGGGATAAAGAGAAGCGAAGGCGAGGAAGAGCGAGAGGTTCAGATAGATCGCCGTCGTTCCTTCTCCGACGACGAATGCGGCAAGCACGGTCGCTGCCATGCCGGTGAAGTAATAAACATTGAAGCGGAAGCTGCCCCATTCGCGCTCAAGTCCTATGCCGACCATATAATAGAAATAGAGGATAAAGAATATCCAGAGGAGTGACGCCGACGGCGGGATGAATATCCAAGTGAAGAGGCGCCAGACCTCCCCCTTCAGGACCATGTGCGGGTAGAGCCACATCTTGCTTATGGCGTCGCTCTGGGGCATGCCATAGCGCAGCATATAGACGAGACCGTTGATCCCGACGATATAGACGATCAGCTGGGGGATTGCATACCGGCCGAACTTTCTTTCGAGCCTGTCCAGCAGCTTCATAAGGAGTCCCCTTGTTCTCCTCCGCGCGGTATGCCTGTCCGCAGCTGTTTTAGCATGTTAGCTCCGAGAAGGGCACAGCGCTTCAGATCTTCTTCCCGTGGAGCGCCTTTCACTTCGACCGCCGGCTCAACGAGCTCCCACTTCATGCGCCTGATAAAATCGCCAAGCTCCTGTAGCGCGCCTCCACTCCAGCCGCAGGAGCCGAAGACGCCCGCTACGCGGTGCCGGAGCATCTTGTTTTCCAGAAGGCGGATGAGGTGGTCCATGAGCGGAAACAATCCCGTATTATAGGTCGGGCTACCCAGAATGACGCCCCGGTAGCGCCAGATATCCGTAAGAATGTATGAAGGGTGCACCCGTGCGAGATTATGTATCCTGAGTGCTCCTGTTGTTTCAGATCCCAGGGAATGGGCGATTGCTTCCATCATGTTTTCGGTGCTGCCGTACATCGAGGCATAGACAATGACCACACCGTCCTCGGCCTCGTACCGACTCCAGCGGTCGTACAGTCCAACGGCATGCCGGGGCCAGTTTCTCCAGATCAGCCCGTGGGTCGGGGCCAGCATCCTGATATCCAGTCCCGCTATCTTTGCGAGCGCCTTCTGGACCATGACGCTATACTTGCCGATGACATTGGTGAAGTATCTCAGCATCTCGTACTCGTACGGACCGAGGTCCCTGATTCGGTCATCGAAGATGCCGTCATCGAGGGCGGTGAACCCTCCGAAAACGTCTCCCGAAAAAAGGACCTGATGCCGCTGCTCAAAGGTCATCATGGTCTCCGGCCAGTGGACCATAGGTGTTATATGGAACTGCAGCCGGCACCCGCCGAGATGCAGGAAGCTGCCGTCATCAACGGTGAGGAAGTTCTCGCTGATGCCGTGGAACGCTGCGAGCAGTTCGAGCGTTTTCCTGTTCCCGACGATCTGCATTCGGGGGAATAACTCACGCAGTATCTTCACGGCACCTGAGTGATCAGGTTCAATATGCTTGATGATGAGATAGTCAATGCCTCGGTCCCTGCTCACAAGCTTCCGGATCTTTTTCAGATAGCGGTCCAAGGAGATGTCCTTGACCGCATCAATGAGCGCCACCTTATCATCGAGAACCAGAAAAGAATTGTATGCAATGCCGTTGGGAATGGGCCAGAGCTCCTCAAAGAAGTCTGTCTGTCGGTCATTAACGCCGATCCAGTATAGATGTTCGTTCAGCTTTATTCCTGCACTCACGCTTGCTCCGAAGACACCAACTTTCCAATACTCATGATCACGCCTTACCTCGAGATCTTTCCTTTGTTGTTTTTTTTCTCAGCATAATAAGAAAGCTCCCCTTCTCCTTTATTGATTCCTTTTTGTGAATAACCCGTAATGTTTTTCTACACACGCGGGACAGAAGCCATGCGAGAATTCGGCAGCAGAATGAGCATGGATATAATTCTCGATCGGGATCCAGTCTTCTCCGACATGGATCTTCTTACAGAAGGCGCAAATGGTCAAGAAGCCTTCCAGATATTTGATGCGTTTCAAGAGACGCTGTGACAGATACAGCGAGAAAGAAGCCAGAACAAGGACGTATACCCCTTCAATAAAAGTTTCATGCCAGTTTATTGGGGTAGCCGGCGCATTGAAAACCCTATGCGGAACATCGAAGATCTCATCGCCGACGATCAAAAAGAGCGGCAGACCATGGGCGACTACCTGGTAAAAGAAAAGCTTATGCGTGATGAAATGCTTAGTCATTTCCGTTCCAGGACAAAGGAGATTACCAAGCCCTCCACCAGTGAACCGACAAGGAGGATGGCAAGTTCCAGGAGGTTCAGCACGATTGGCTCTGCCAGAAGTGTGCGATAGATGAACCATTCCTGAAAGACCCAGAACATCAGCCATATGGTCAGACCCCAGAAGAGTCCTTTCTTTACCCATGATGCTCCGGGTATCGACGGGGCAAATACCGAAAAGAGCCAGGAGTGAATCACGCTCAGGATGACCAGACCGCTTACGGAAACGGGGATGTTCCTGAGTGGCGTTATCTCGATGAAGAGTCTGCTCTGGACTACAGGGTCATAGAGCACGGCGCGGAGTGCCGGAAGTGAGAATGCGACACCGAGCACCCCATTGCCCAAAAAGCCTCCCGCCAATCCTGCCCATACTATTTTGGTGAAGTTCTGTACCATTGCAACTATATTCTCCCGCGTCATCGGAGAAGCTGAATTTTGCAAGATCGTCGTGTCACACTCTCTCAGTGAGTATGTGCCTGCCCGAGCGATGTACGCACAGCGGCAAGATAAGACGAGCTGAACGTCTGGCAAGCCACGTTATGTCCCTTGCCGGCGTGAAGAAAGGCTGCAAGAGCTCTGCATGCACCTGCTTCCTGATTGCGCAGCAGTGAAGCAGGCCGGCGCCGGCAGCCTGCCTCCATGCATATTCGTGTCATGAAAACATGCCATGTGTCCCTGGCAGATCGGTATGGCAGACCGTCGACTCATTATCACGCTCATCTTTGCGACAGCCGGAGATGCGGAAATTGACGGCAGAGGATGCTGTGTGGTCGAAAATATAGATGATGCTGCCGCGGACATTGCCGATGAAGTAGGAGGAGCTTCCCAGGATGCGGCAGATAAACGATGTCCCTTTGAAAGTCATCTCCAAGGTCTTGCCGGACGAGTCGATCGCATACTGATAACTTCCGCCGGTAGCGTATCCCGGCAGGTAATCACGAAAGAGCTCATGAAATGTACTTATCAACGTGGCATTCGGGAGGCTCTCGACCTCGACCTCGACCGTGTCCGGCAGGGAGCACTCGTAAAGTGATGTGACCGCCTTCCCGGCGATGAGCTGAGCGGCGATTACGGCAATGCTTGCATAGAGAGCCAGGTCCATTTACCCGTCCCTAAGCGCATTTCGTGAAGCCGCAACTGTGACAGACGGCACAGCCTCCTTCATGCTCGACGGCTCCGCCGCATTCGGGGCATGCGCCGATGAATACATTATCGCCGTGATGCTTGCCGCCGTTGCCGTTGCCTTTGTTCTTGGTTCCTTTTTCCAGGTACTTCTCCAGAGCCTTGGCGATGGCATCAGAGCAGGAGGTGATCCTGCCGCCGTTTGCCCAGGTCTGGTTGTGGCAGGTGATGCCTTTAAGCTGCTTGATGATGATATCTGGCTCGATGTTCGAACGGAGCGCGAGGCTCACGAGCCTGCCGATAGCCTCTGCTTGGCTGGATGCGCAGCCTCCTGCTTTGCCCATGTGGGTGAAGAGTTCGAAGAGATGGCCGTGTTCGTCCTCATTTACCGTGACGTAGATGGTACCGCACCCTGTGTTCATGGTGCGAGTTTCGCCGATGATCGATTCCGGACGCTTTCTCGGTACGATCTTCGTTTCGCCCAGCTGCGGTTCAGTCTGCTTCGGAGCTGTCTTGCCGGTCGACAGGACCTGTTCCTTGCGCGAGCCGTCACGGTAAACCGTTACCCCCTTGCAGTTCAGCTGATAGGCGAGCATATAGACATCCTCTACATCTTTGGGTGTCGCGTCGTGCGAAAAGTTCACCGTCTTGGAGACCGCGTTGTCGACATAGTCCTGGAAGGCGGCCTGCATGGCAATATGCTCGATCGGTGAGATGTCATGAGCTGTAACAAAGACCGCCTTGACATCTTCGGGTATCTCGTCGAAGTCATGGAGCGACCCCTTTTCCGCGATCCTTTCCATCAGTTCCCTGCTCCAGAACGCGCGCTCTTTCGCAACCTTCTCGAAGTGGGGATTGATTTCGAGGAGCTTGGTTCCTTCCATGACGTTCCGAACATAAGAGACGGCGAAGAGCGGCTCTACACCTGAAGAACAGCTGGCGAGGATCGAGAGCGTACCGGTCGGCGCGATTGTGGTGACGGTGGCGTTCCGTAGTTTGATCTTGCCGTCATAGATGCTCTCTGAGAAGTTCGGGAATACACCCCTGTCTTCGGCAAGCGATGACGACGCATTCTTTGCCTCTTTCTCGATAAAGCCCATCACCTCCTTCGCGAGTATGATGGCCCGTTCAGAGTTGTAGGGTATGCCCATCAAGATGAGCATGTCAGCCCAACCCATCACGCCGAGGCCGATCTTTCTGTTCGCCCGCGTCATCTCCGCAATCTTCAGGATCGGATACCGATTGACATCTATGACGTTGTCCAGAAAATGTACAGCCATCCAGACGGTTTTTTTGAGCCTTGGATAATTTACGCTGCCGTCGATCACGAACTTCGAGAGGTTTATCGAACCGAGATTGCAGGACTCATAGGGAAGCAGCGGCTGCTCACCGCAAGGGTTTGTCGACTCGATCTCACCGATCTTCGGCGTAGGGTTCGATGCATTGATCCGGTCGATGAAGACGATACCGGGCTCGCCATTCTTCCACGCATGTTTTACGATGAGGTCAAAGACCTCGCGTGCCCTGAGCGACTTGACTACGTTTTTCGTTCGGGGATTAATCAGCTCATAGTCGCTGTCGTCCTTAACCGCCTGGATAAAGCGGTCGGTGATGGCGATTGAGATGTTGAAGTTGTTGAAGCGGGAATTGTCATCCTTTGCCGTTATGAAGCCAAGGATGTCCGGATGGTCCACGCGGAGGATGCCCATGTTTGCGCCTCTCCTGGTCCCGCCCTGCTTAACCGCTTCTGTTGCCGTATCGAATACGGTCATGAATGAAACAGGACCGGAAGAGACTCCCTTTGTAGATCCCACGATGTCTCCGCTTGGCCTGAGATTCGAAAAGCTGAAGCCGGTCCCGCCCCCCGACTTATGGATGATGGCGGTATGCTTGACTGCATCGAAGATCGATTCCATAGAGTCTCCTACGGGAAGCACGAAACATGCGGAAAGCTGGCCGAGCTTTCGACCGGCATTCATGAGCGTCGGGCTGTTCGGCAGGAAGTCAGTAGAGGTCATCATTCCGTAGAACTCTTCTTCGAGGAGCATCAAGTCAGCCTCTGTCTTGCCGTAGAGAAGGTCAGCGCGGGCAATGGTCCTTGCTACCCGCCGGAAAAGATCTTCAGGAGTCTCCACTACCTTACCTTCCTCGTCCTTTTTCAGGTATCGCTTTTCCAGGACCTTCAGGGCATTTGGGGTGAGACCTATGGCCGATGCACTGCTCTTCATGATGACTCCCTCCATATAGAAATAATATATAATTATTTTTCCGTTATTTTTTCGAACAAAGTGCATGAAGATGGTTTTTAATTTCCCCCCTCATTAATCTTCTAAGCACCCAAAATACAGCGGAACGAAAAACTACTTATTGTGCAATTAAAGCATTAAACCACAACATATTGTATATGTCAAGACCAAAATAGGAGTTTTTTAAACTATTTGTTTCTAATAAATATTTCCGGTGAATTGGCTGTTTAAGGATTGTTGATACCGTAAGTCCTGGAGCAGGACATTTTCATGAAGTCAGTTCTGAGCAGGCAAGAAAGGTAATAAATATATGAGTTGGCGGATGGTCAGTCGAAGAGTCCGGTAAGGGCCTTTGTCTTTTCCTCTATCTGCTGTGTCACGGTCTCCTGTTCATCCCTGATCCGGTGCAGCTCATCGGCGATATTAAGCGAAGCAAGTATTGAGGCCTTCAGGGGGGTGATGTTCGGGTTGGCAGCGTAAATCTCCTTCAGCTTTTCATCGACATAAGCCGCAAGTTTCCGGATATGCTCCTCGGATGCATCTCCCTTGATGGAATACTGCTGCCCGAGGATGTTTATCTCTACACTGCCCATAATCCGTCTATATCTCCAGTGTTTCCAGCTCTTCAAGGAGCTCTTCGACCTGAGTCTTGATCGAAGTCTTCTCGTTCTTGAGCGAGGCTATTTCCTGATTTTTCTCGTCCAGGACCGTCTCGAGTTCCCTGATCTTCCTTTCCAGCGTTACTTTTTCCTCTTTGAGTGCTTTTACCCTGTCAACAACTACTGCAATTTTTTCCTCAAGATTTTTCAGCCTGTCCACTGCTACTACCTCCTTGATGATGGGCAATGATCTTCTTTCCGTCGCTTCTGCCGGCTCTGCGCCAATATCTTGCTCGCCAAAAAGAGAGTGTTGCGACGGCATGAATTACGATACCAGATGTAAACCGATCATGTCCATATCGCTACCTGCGTCCAAGGATGGTTTCTGCGCGGTCTTTTTCTCCGTTTTCAGACGCAGATGTCCGCCGGTACTGAAAGTAGCTGGTCAAGACCTTCTTTACGTAGTTCCTCGTTTCGGTGTAGGGGATGTCCTCAATGAACTCATCGGCCGACCGGTAACTGAATCTTCTCTGCCATGACCTAACCGCAAGCTCTCCTGCGTTGTAAGCGGCAAGGGCATGGGGCATGGACGCGAACTCCTCGGCGAGCTGTTTCAGATAAAACGTGCCGAGAGAGATATTGATGCCGGCATCCGTCAGTTGCGAAGGCCGGGTAATGCCAAGGTTAAGGCTTCGGTCAAGGCGGTATGCGGTCTGGGGCATGAGCTGCATCAGGCCATACGCTCCGGCGGGAGATTTTGCCGAAGGGTCAAAGCGGCTTTCCTCGCGCATGACCGCAAGAACAATGAAGGGATCGATTTCATTACGCCGTGCTGACCGCTCGACCGTTTCCCAGAAGGCTCGGGGATACCAGAAGTGCTGCAACTTATCGGAATAAGGAATACTGGCAACAAGACTGAGTGCTCGTTTATACTCCCCGAGTTCCTGAAATAGGGAAGCGCTGTAGAGCAGCTCGGGCAGGGACGAAAGCCGTCGCGAGAGCGCTGCCAGCTCGGTGACGGCTTCTCTCCGCATATCAAGGGAGATGAGCATGTCAACACGCTCCTGGGCAGGCGTCTTTTCCCGGGCGGGGTCCGTGGCGACAGGGGCGTATGCTGTCCCCGGCAGCGGCTTGTTATTCCGCGCATATGCAAGTGCTGCATAAAAGGTGTCCTCTGCCGTCATGACTTTGCTGAAGAGAGCTTCAGCATCGCCGCCTGCGGCCTCGACGCTCTTGGCCTGCCAGTAGAGGTATTTCGTCGTCGCATATGTTTCAGCGAGTCGGCAAAAGATCTCTGCTGCTTTCCGATGGTCCCCCGAGAGGTACCGGGTCCAACCCATACCCCAAAGCGCGTCCTCAGCCTCTTCGGGATAGTCCGCAAGCACCCTCTCATAGGTCTGCAGTGCGCCGGTGAAATCCTTTTCCCGCCTCTTGTCTGCGGCTACAGACAGGAGTAGATACCCTGCCTTTTTGTCTTTTCTATCGATGATGGCCTGCAAGGTCGCTTCGAAACCCTTCTTGTCACCGGCGCGGTAGAGAGAGCGGGCCCTGTAGAAGGAATCATGTACCTGGCCGTAGACATCAGCGGCTTCACGGTATTTCTTCTGCCTGAAGAGTGCAGAGGCCAGGCTCCTGAGCAATTCCTGGCGCTGCTTCCCCTTACACCGGGAGAGCGCTTGCCTGAGGTCGCGCTCGGCATCGGCGAATTCATATTGTTTTGCGAGATTTCCAGCGCGTTCCAGGATGTCTTCAACGGTAATATCGTCCGGCGAAAGCTCAGCACGTGCAGCAGAAGCAAGATGGCCGGCTCCGATATAGAGCCGCTTAAAAACCGCCACAGCCCTGGGCTTTTCGCCGTTCCGGTTCAGGAGCTGACCAAGAAGATACGCAGCCTCATCGTCGTCAGGGAAATCTCTGACATAGGCCTGAAGCAGTTCGAGCCGGCCGGCGCCTCCGCTGTCACTTACCTCCCGGATCTCGGTCATGCGGGCCTTCTTCTTCAGTACTGAGGAAGGGAACTGCTGCAGAAGCGACCGTACGGCATCGAGGGCACGGGCATGTTCTCCCTGTTGGTGATATGCCTCGGCCAGATAGAAAAGGGCATAGTCGCGGAGAATGTCGAATTCCTGCTGGGCTATCTCAAGGTTGGTAATGGCATCTGCATAGCGTCCTGCGTCAAGGTCCGTTTTGCCGCTCCTGAACGCCTCCCTGCCCCCAGAGTTACCGGCAGATGGGGAGATGAAAACGGCAAGTGGGATGATCGCAAGGGTGATAATGATGAGGAGAGATCTTTTCCCGGAAGAAGGGATATGCACACGACTGTTCATAACCATGGCTGGTTCTATAATAAGATGAATCAGTGTCTTTCATCAATATTCCTGCTCCTAGTGACGCCCGCGGCATTAGAATAAAACGGCAACGCTGTGGTATATTTGCCTATGATTAAAGACCTCAGACTCCACGGCAGTCTCGGTCCCGTGGATTTTTTTGCCTTTGTATCTGGCCCTGATACCCTCAACACCTATTTTTATGAAGAGGAGCCCGGTAGTATCCGGTTCTTTGCCCGCGGCAACGAGCTGACGATTTCCCATAGCGGGGTGAGCTATCGCGGGAGCGGAGGCAGTTTTTGTGGCTACATGTTCGGTGTTGACAAACCGCTCAAGGACCTGGAAAAGGAGGATGTCCATAACCGGCTCATTATGTTTGGAGCAGTCATGGATGAGCAGGAAAAGGTCGTTTTCACGAATGATACCGAAGGATCGGAAACGTTCTATCGGCTCTTTCTCCAGGGACATGCAGTTACTAATTACTATTTTCTTGTAGCATCCGATACCGATCGTGACTATAAGAAGCGCCAGAAGCAGGTGCTGAAGTCTGTAGGAAAGTTCTTGAAGCGCACGGACCTGGTGTCCCTGAGCAGAGACACGGAGCTCCTTGAGGCCTTTTGCTCAGAGCTCCGCGAGAAAAAGTCCATGGTTTTTATTTTTAAGCTTATCAACAGGGCGAATCGTGAATATTACGAAGCTTACCGGGACTTCTACGCCCGCAGCAAGACGCTTTCCCCCCAGGAGGCCCTGTATTTGACGGAGATCGTGGAGCGGAACAATATCGACCATTACCAGCAGGAACGGATGAAGATCGATGTCATGTACCTGCATCCCGACAACAGAATGGTGGTTGACGAATACCGTGACATCCTGATACAGGGTCTTGCAGACGACACCCTGCAGGCCTCCGAGCAAGCTCGGCTCAACCGTCTCAGGACTTTGAGCATCCGCAATAATATACCGGTGGTGCTCTTTGATACTCTTGATGACCTCCTGCTCAGGGACAAGAAGGTGCTGGAGACGGAGGAGCATGAATACCTGAAGGAAGCGCGGGCCATACTCGAAAACCTCTTCTTTAAGGGCGTGGCTCTCAAGCGGCATATCATCAAGGAGGATATTGTCAGGCTCATTAAGGCAAAGCATATGGCATACGCGCAGAACGACCGCGGCTTTGAGCAGATACTGCTCGATATCGGCAGGGCATGCGATGAATTTTCTCGTGAGCATGACGATTTCTCCGTCTTTGAGGAGTTCAGTTCTATCGTCACCTATTTTGACCGATATGACAATGTCCAGGCACTGCTCAGCCAGCTTTCCTTTATGAAGGACAGCGAGTTCCGGGAGGACGCGCTGCGGAGCCTTGTCGGGAACAAGAAAGAGTTCGACGGGCTGGAGAGCGGGCTCTTCAGGACGCTCTTTATCAAGGACCTCCTGGGCAACAAATATATCACGTCATACGGAAGACTCAGATTGAAGCTTGTCGTGAAGGGCATAGAGAACATCCTGAACGGCGAGGCATCCTACCGGGACGTCATCAATGAGCTTACGTCCCTTGCTGCCGAGGAGGAGCTCTATTTTGTGCTCCATGCAGCGCTGAAGGAACGGATGCGGAGCTTCTTCCCGGGTCTTGAGCTTAAGGAGGTCAGGGACCAGATACGCCAGGACATTGCGCGTGAACTTGCGGAAAAGGGTTTTCCGGCCCGGATTCCGGTAAAGCTGTTCGAAAGGGTCTTTCTCGACCTGCGTAAGGAATCGGTCTATCTCAACCAGATCCTTCCAAAGGTCATTCAGGCTAAGGACGCCTACCTGCGGGAGGATTTCCTGCAGAACAGCGGTCTCGACCGGTTCTATCTGGAGTCCCTTGAGCGTGAATATTTTGAGGAAAAGGGTCTCGACCTTACGCTGCTGGAGCCCCTCAGGGCGGGGGTTTCATAAGAAGTGGAGGCGGCGAGCGGATTCGAACCGCTGCATAAAGGTTTTGCAGACCTCTCCC
>DKBH01000111.1 GCA_002451165.1 Nitrospiraceae bacterium UBA6905 | reverse complement strand
ACCGTCACCCGGCTGACGGACGCAAACATCCTGCAATTCGTCCGGGAGATGAAGCTTCTCGGCATGAGACTTCCGGAGCATATGCCGCGTGCATCAGCATGCGTCGACGAATCGGTCCGGATTATACGCAGACTCATCCGGAAGGGTATTGCATACGAATACGGCGGCAATGTCTATTTCGATCCTTTGAAGGTGAGGGGCTTCGGCAAGCTCTTCGGCCTCGACATGAAAAGGTGGCCGAAGAAGAAGCGGCGGTTCCACAAGGACACCTATCCCGGCATCCAGTGGAACTACGGCGACTTCATCCTCTGGCACGGCTGCGAGATCAGCGGGGCAGCATGCTGGGATACGGAACTCGGTCCGGGCCGTCCGTCCTGGAATATCCAGGACCCTTCTATGGTGATGAAATATTTCAAAGATACGCTTTCAGCCTTCTGCGGCGGCAGCGACAACCTCTATCGCCACCATGACTATTCTCTGGCGATCCTCGAAGCGGTCAGGCCCTATCCCATGGCCCACTTCTGGATGCACGGCGCACACCTTTTCGTGGACGGCCAGAAGATGTCCAAGTCCAAAGGCAACATCCTCTACACCGACACCCTGATGAAGCAGGGCTATACGCCAAAGGAGATACGATTCTTTCTTATGTACGGCCACTACCGGCAGAGGCGCAATTACTCGGACATCGTCATGCAGGATACCGTGCGGAAGCTGCGGGACCTCAGGGCATGCGTTGCATCGATGAGTAGGAAGGCGGGCAGGGCCCGGCCTGCCGGCTCCCGGATCTCTCAGGACCTTGAGACAGCCTTTGTCTCTGCAATGGACGATGACATGCAGGTGAAAGACGCCATCGACGGCATCTGCCACATCATGGAGGACATTGATATTACAACGCTTGTACCATCAACAGCTGCGGGGATCATTAGGATGCTCAGAAAGATCGATGAAGTCCTGCAGGTACTCTTCTAACGATCGGAAGTTGTTGTATCTGGAATATCGGTTAGGCAGATCCGTTATTATTGTTAGGAGGTTTTCTTGGAGCATAAAGCTGCACCCTCTCTCGGCGCGGTTTTGAGCCTGCCGGTTGTCGTGGCTGCGCTCGGCTATTTCGTGGACATCTATGATCTGGTGCTCTTCAGCATCGTCCGGGTGCCGAGCCTCAAGTCACTCGGTCTTTCCGGTCAGGATCTGATAGACAACGGCGTATTCCTGCTGAACATGCAGATGGCAGGCATGCTCCTGGGCGGGATCATCTGGGGTGTGCTGGGCGACCGGAAGGGACGGCTCAGGATTATGTTCGGCTCGATCTTTCTATATTCTGTCGCCAACATCGCTAACGGGATGGTCTCGACGCTCACGGAATATGCTGCCCTGCGTTTTATCGCCGGCGTCGGCCTGGCAGGCGAACTCGGAGCAGGGATCACACTCGTATCCGAGGTGCTCCACCGAAGCATCAGGGGATACGGCACCATGCTTGTCGCATCGGTCGGCGTATCGGGTGCCATCCTGGCGAACATGATCGCCAACGCCTACGATTGGCGGAACGCCTTTTACATTGGAGGAGCTCTCGGGCTTATCCTGCTTATTGCCCGTATCAGCGTTGCCGAATCAGGCATGTTCCGTGCCATGATGGAACGGAAGGGTATCAGCCGCGGGAACATACTTGCTCTCTTCGCCGAGCGTAAGCGATTCCTGCGCTACGTCAATTCGATCCTTATCGGCGTTCCGATCTGGTTTGTCGTGGGGATATTGATCACCTTTTCGCCGGAGTTTGCCAGAGTGCTCGGTACGACTGCCCCGGTCTCAGCCGGCAATGCCGTAATGTACTGTTATCTCGGTTTAGTCTTCGGCGACCTTACCAGCGGCCTGTTGAGCCAGGCCTTGCAGAGCAGAAAAAGAGTTGTCTTTCTGTACATGCTTCTGACCATTGCCAGCATTGCCGTCTACTTCCTGCAGGGAAGCAGCAGCCCGGTGTTCTTCTATGGCGTCTGTTTTGCCCTCGGGTTCGCAGGGGGATACTGGGCTATTTTTGTCACTGTCGCGGCGGAGCAGTTCGGCACGAATCTGCGCGCCACGGTTGCTACGACGGTGCCTAATTTCGTGCGCGGCATGGTGGTGCCGATCACGCTGCTGTTCCAGTTCTTTCGCCGTTCCTTTAGCCTCGAGGCGAGTGCACTTGCGGTCGGCGCTTTATGCCTGACTGCAGGTTTTGTCGCCCTCGCTTCCCTGGAAGAGACATTTCACAAGGACTTAGACTATTTCGAGGAGTTTCTGTAAGCAAAGCTTGCCTGGAGCATCCTCGCATTTCAGGGAGCAATGAACATGCATCCCGGGCAGTTCCGGGCATCATGCATCTAAGATGAAATGTGATCCTATGATCTTCGATAGCGACATGGTGCCGAACTGATTTCGGCTTCATAAAAAGGAGGAACCGTATTCAACGGTTGGATGATGAATATTTGAGATCATAGAGGAAAATTGAAGATGTAGCGAGGGCAGAAGCATGTAAATGCAGGAGCGTTATTCGCAGAGTTTTCTATTCCTCATCCCTCTGCCATGCAGATACCATACGGGAGGGCAAAGGGCCATCGGCGTATGGACAGCAGTGGTTCTGTGTGATATAAGAATGGTAGGTAAGGAGGTGCACTGTGAAGACAACTCTGGGTGTGATATGCATGGCTTTATTATTCTTTTCAGCGACGGCTGTCGCGGCAAATTATGTTGAGCCCGAAGTCCTTAAACAATGGCTGGAAGGAGGACGATCCGTAATCCTCGTCGATCTTCAGCCTGCTGATGCCTTCAGGCAGCGTCACATCAGGGGATCCATCATGACCAATGCATATTCCGTGAAAACAATTGAGCAGGAAAGGATGCTCGACGCCATACTGCCCGGCATAATGAGTTCTGAGCGAGCCGTGGTTATCATCCATGCCCCCGGGAAGATGGGCAGGATCGGAGGGGGGAATGCGTATGATTATTTTCGGTCCAAGGGAGTAGACGAGAAAAGGCTCTTCATCCTGAATGGAGGGATAGACAACTGGTCATATGAGAGCCTGACAGAAGAACTCAAAAAATAGAGGGATTTTAAAGTTGCATGAATCAATGCCCTAAAGTCTTATTGCATTTCTTCATGCCGCTCGCTGCCTGATTTGAGATCCTGGAGCTTCTGACGGTGACTGCAGCAGCTACCATCGTACGAGAGAATGAGTAACACATCTGCATAGAGAGCTGAGGACATTGAACCACGCAGAGAGACATCCGCAATAGACCCCAGATGATACTGAAATACGCAGCATTTTGGCTGGGACTGCCGTTCATCGGCGTACTGAACGGTGCGATAAGGGAACTTGTTTACAGGGATGCACTGGGGGAGTTGTTCGCTCATCAGCTTTCCTCGGTTACCGCGGTCGTTCTCATATCAGTCTATGTATGGAATATTGCGGGCAGGTGGAAGCTCTCATCCTCGTCGGAGGCGCTGGCAGTAGGGCTGATATGGCTTATTCAGACCGTAATATTCGAGTTCATCTTCGGCCATTATGTGATAGGGCATTCCTGGGCGAGGCTATTTGAAGATTATAATGTTTTTGAAGGGAGGTTCTGGTCTATTGTACTCTTCTGGACAACTATGGCTCCCTTGATCGTTTATCGCGTGCGGGAACAATAAAAGAGGGACACATCCCATTTGCTATCGAAATATTCTTTAAAATCGGTAGAGTTTATAAATTGCACTGTAAAGCGATGAGGAAGCACCTCTGGAATAAATCAAAATTCCTCACGAACTCATTCATGACGGCATATGGTCATCCATGGATTATTATGGCCTTCCAATGACATAAATAGGATGTGTCCTGAATTAACTACTTTTCTTCGAAAATCTCCTTGAAGAAGCTCTTCATTGCCTTCCAAGAACGCTTATCAGCCTTTTCATTATACGCTGCGCCCTTTTTGGGATCGTTACCGGCATCAGGATTGGTGAAGCTGTGGACCGCGTTGCCGTAGCTCACAAAATACCAGTCAACGCCGGCATTTCTCATTTCATCCTGGAATGCTGCAACATCTGGGGCCTTCACAAAGGGGTCGTCGGCACCGTGGAGAGCAAGCACTTTTCCTTTGATGTTTTTAGCGTCCTCAGGGGTGGGAGTATCGAGCCCGCCGTGGAAACTCACTACGCCGGATAGTTCCGCTCCACTCCGTGCGAGTTCCAGAACTGTGGTGCCGCCGAAGCAGTAGCCGATGGCAGCGGTCTTTGCCGGGTCGGTCAGCTCCTGGTTTTTCAGTACAACGAATGCTGCATTCACGCGCGATCTAAGCAGTTTTCTGTCTGCCTTGTATTTCCCGGCGAACTGGCCAGCCTCTGTGGTGTCTCTCGGCCGGATTCCCTTGCCGTAAATGTCAGCAGCAAAGGCGATATACCCGAGCTCCGCAAGCTGGTCAGCACGTTTCATGGCATAGGGGCCAAGGCCCATCCATTCATGTACGACCAAGACGCCGGGACGTTTTCCCTGCTTTGCATCATCATAAACCAGATATCCCTCCATGACAGCATCGCCGTCACGGTATTCGATATTCTTTGAAACGAGCTTCGCCTGACCCGTGGTCGCCAAAATGGCGATGATTCCGAAGCTGATCAGTATGACGGTCACGTATCTCATGGTATACCTCCTTGCAGGGTTAACGTTATATTTCATTATATTACTCTGGTGATGTCCCGTGAACAAAAAAAAGATGGCCACACTATATCTTCTGGTAAGCTAAGGACATGACTTTGGTACGGACTGTTTGTGTTCTCATCGTTCTTGTCTGCCTGGCGCAGCCGGTTGTCTTTGCTGCTGGGCAGACAACAGCGCCCGTCTTCCGAGACGACGACCTGTTGCCCTATCAAGAGGGAAGCGGGAACAGCAGCGCGGTCACGAAACAGGAAGCGCCGGCGCAAGATCGGATTTCCATGGACAGGGAGGCCATATTCCGAACAAATGACCGTTCCGTATGTGCTGTTGCAGCCTACGATGCTGGCGGAAAGGGCCTCAGCCACGGCAGCTGTTTTTTCGTAAGCCCTGAAGGTGTCGTTGTGACCAGCCTGCATACCCTCAGCACTGCGGCTTCGGCCCGCGTAAAGGCGGAAGGAAGAGCCTTTGCCGTCGAAGGGGTCCTGTATATTGACAGGGAGCAGGATGTCATTGTCCTGAAAACGGCCAACTCTGGTCTGCCCGGGGTGAAGCTGGGTGACAGCCGTGAAATTACACCGGGCGACACGGTGTTCCTCATGGACAATATTCATGGAGGAGGCAACAGGATCATCGAGGGGCGCGTGAGCGGTCTGCGGCAGGTTAATGGAAGGAGAATGATGCAGCTTACCCTCCCGTTTCTGGCGGGCAGCAGCGGAGGCCCCATCTTCAATATTTACGGAGAAGCTATCGGCATTGCTACCATGATCATCAGCGACGGCAAGCCGGTCAGCTTTGCTGTCCCTGTAGAAGCGGTGGAGGATGGGATCACGCCGAAAAGCATCCTCTCCCTGAAGGAGGCGCTGGAACGGGATCGGAGGCTATCTGCCGACTACTGGGTCGCCGCAGGCGAGAAGCACATCGAGGCTGGACGCTATGAGGAGGCGGTGGAGGCATACCGGAAGGCCCTGGATGCAAATCCTGATTCTGCCGCTGCATATAACGGCATCGGTATTGTCTTTATGCGTATGAAGCACTATGACGAGGCAATTGCTGCCTACGACAACGCGCTCAAACGTGATCCAGATTCCGCCTGGACTCGATCCAATCTCGGTCTTGCCTATATTGAGATGAGGAGATACCCTGATGCCATAGAGACACTGCGCCAGGCTGTCAGGTCCATGCCAGACCTCGCGGTCGCCCACTTCAATCTCGGCATTGCCTATGCAAAAGAAGAACGTTACCGGGAGGCGGCTATCTCGTACAAAGAGGCGATCAGGCTCAGTCCTGCCATGTCAGATGCCTATTATGGACTCGGTCTGGCCTCTCTCGGCCTGCATGATCGGAAAGCTGCACTGCGACAACATGAGATCCTGCAACAGATCGATCCTGATCTGGCGAAAAAGCTTTGGGAACGAATACGCGAGTGATGCTGGAGGAACTGCAGCAGATCGGCAGCCGGAAGAGGGCTAAAAGTGCGGGGTCTGGCATTTAAGTTCCTTTCTTTCGAAACGTTCGAAGATTCGAATCCTGCCGAATTCTCCGTCATAGCCCGGGGTTATTGAGACATCGCCACTGCGCATCTTCAAGATAGCCTCAGCTAAGCGCGGTGCACCTGCCGTTTCGATGTCCTTTAGCGGCGCCTCCAGCAGAATATGAAATTCATTGCCGAGCGCCTCCAGGAGATTGCGGTACAGGGCGTCAGTCTTCTTTGTTGAAGGACCTACGCCGAGTGTCTCGGCGATGATCTCGGAAAGGGGAATTACCGAGCGGAAAGGTGGCCTGCCTTGCGGACGAAAACCTTCTTTCCTGTCTGCAAGCTTATCGACACGATGCATGACTCCGATGGTCAGCTTTTTCCCGCAGACCGGGCAGATGCCGTGGTTCTGCAGCGTCTCGTGCGGATGCATGCTCACGCCGCAGGTGCGGTGGCCGTCAAAATGATATTTGCCTTCCTCGGGGAAGAATTCGATCGTGCCAGCAAAACCTTCACCGCTCCTGATAGCAGCAAGGATTGCTGCATAACTGAGGTCTGTCTCCAGGATGTTGGCTTCCCGTCCCAGCTTTGATGGCGAATGAGCATCTGAATTGGAAATGAGCGTGATCCTGTCAAGCGCCGAGAGCCGCCAGTTCATGGGCGGGTCGGACGAAAGTCCGGTCTCGATCGCTGTGATGCAGGGCGTGAGCTCTTCAAAGCATTCCTCAAGACTGTCAAATCCAGAAACAGAGCCGAAAACGGAGAAATGCGGTGTCCATGCATGCGCCGGTATGAGCATCGCCTCAGGAGATGCCCCGAGTACGATCTTCGCCAACTCTTTTGCGTCGAGACCGAGAATGGGCCTCCCGTCGGACTTCAGGTTTCCGATACGGGAGAGCTCCCTATTGATCCTATCGGCGTCGTCGAACGCCGGCGCCAGTACGATCATATGAATCTTCCGCGTTCTTCCGCCCTTGCTGTAGATGCAGCTGATCTCTGCGGAGAGCATGAAGAAGACGTCAGCCCGGCAAGAGGCCGGCACTGCAAGGGTCTGAAGCTCCTTCCGGAGAGTGAACAGGCCGTTGTCAGCCAGTTCGAACTTTTCGCGGAGCTCCCTCAGCCAGGCAGGATGGGTGAAGTCGCCGGAACCTACGACGGAGATGCCTTTGAGCTGCGACCACCTCCAGAGGTTCTCCGGGTTCAGATCCCTGCTCGTGGCGCGCGAATAGGCCGAATGGATGTGCAGGTCGGCGATGAAGCGCATGGGGGATTATAGCATGAGGTGGTTCTTACCGGAATAATAGGCAGCGAAGCATATGCTTCACCTGATACTCCGCCGCCGTCGCTTCCTCGCTGATGAGTGAGGAGTACCGTGACTCCCCTGTAGAGGACACCAATCAGCAAAAAAATCTTGTGTCGAAAGGCTTGTGACTTCACTTATGAGCTGCCAAACGATCCGTACAATACCTATTGTTCATAAAGATTTGGCTTCGGTCATCATTGCGACACTCTTCCATGAGGAGCGGGGCTTCACCCAGAGATCGTTCCCAAAAGTGGGCACGTACCGCATATCGAGGACCAGTATACAGCAGCTTTGTTCCGGGTACTTTTCGTGTTTCGCCGTTTCCATAGTTCTTATGCATGAGTTCCCAAGAGTTCCGGCCCGGCAGCAAAGATAGTGGAAACTCTTTTTTCATAGGGGTGTCAGTATTGCCATCCAACTCGATGGTATAACACCGTTTGGTGTGCGGGGTTCGATGGCGCACCATTTTTTCTGGAAACATGCTCTCTGGCTTGAACAAAGGTGATCTTTTTATGTTTATCTGCTTCGTATTTTCGAAGACGTCCACGTGGTGCAAATTTCCGGTGGTAACCGGCAGGCGTAACAACGAGGTGAGCCGCAGGAAGTGGCTCGTGCGATTTATTATGCGATCCGATCGTAGCCCAGGGTCGCTTGGTCAATCATAATTCATCATGTTTTCTATATTTTTTATCTGGAGACGTGCGCTTTCCCAGATCACGTGTATCGAGTTGGCGTCAATACTCCGCATATACTGCCCCGTGTGTTTGTATACATGTTTCTCCACTGACAGATCGTATTTTTCGATCAGGGGATCGAGCTCCTGGGATACATAGATGCGCCCCTTGGGGAAGAAATCGAAGTCGGATAAGTGAGAGCGAGATTTGCATAGCAGCACGCCATCCCTGTAGGTGGTCAAAAGGTGAGAGTAGGCCACGATTAGGTCATGTTCTTTTTTTGAGTTCGCCTTGTCTTTCACGGCTGTTATTTCTGAGTCGAGCCTTTGCTGTAACATAACCGGCAAATCACAGGGGTCGCTCGCTGTAATTGCGGTCTTCAGGTTCTGGACGGTCAGCTTCAATGCCGTGAACTTGTTCTTGTCGATGCCCGGTTCTGAAACACACGCGGAGATGAGTAGTAGTAGTGCTGAAAATATCAGAATGACCACGCCGGCCTGCCTCATGTAAAACCTCTTTTATTTGCCAGATTGCTCGGAATATAGCATATTTCTTATGGCTTGAGAATACGAGAATTCAATTTACCAAATTGGTGATTATTTAGTGTGCGTTTTTTTTCGTGGTAGTACGAAGGACACATTACATATATCATCGAATTTTTGTCAATTTAAGCTTAACACTCGACACCGCTGAACTGATAGTAAGAGTGACCAGTACAGGAAAAGTTTTTTATTTTTCAGCAGGAGTTATGGGAGGAGTAATATTCGGCATAGTATGCTGAAGCGAAGCACTGGCTATATGGTTGGCGCTGTCAGCATCAGGAGGAACAAGGCAGGCGACCTCTATATCAACTTGGCTCGGCTTTTTTTCAAAATCCGGATAGAAAACCCCATAGCTTAGAAGCCTGGGGGATAAATGGCCACTCGGGGTGAAGAGGAAGACTTATTCGCATCGCGTGGCAAGGCCGTTAGTTTATGCCAGCGATGAAAAATCTGGATCACCATACTTCAGTCCTACGAGAGAATTTGTTTCGAACAGCCGCACCTATGCATGTCCTCGTTTATAGTAGAGCTCTTGAACTAATTTTCTGAAACAAAGAAAGAATCAGCTTTATGAGGCTACGGAGCACAACTAAAGTATGAGGAGTGCCAAAACTCCCATAACAAAATACTGATGTCGAAGAGAAACGCAGGGCGGGCTTCACTTAGCCCGCCCTCGATGTCAATCGTTACATGAGCATGCTGCTCTTCTTTTCTTCTCTATTAAGTTATTCATACTTCGCCGTTTATTACTTTGTCTCTGCAAGCATATTACTATTGCTGTTTCTCCTTGCCCAATCTATTCCTTTTTCTTTCGGCTGGCCATATGCCTCGGGATGGAGATAATAACCTTTTTCACTCGCGAGCTTCTCTTCTTCAACGATTATTCGGTGTGCATTTGCATAAGGGTCGTTCCTAATGCCGGTCACCTGCCAGGAGACCTCCATGCCGGGACTTCCGCCTCCTATCTTGAACTTGTTGCTGGATATCTTTTCCGCTATGAAAAGATTAGGCCCCGGTGCTCCAATAGCAGTTAGCTGATACCTGAAATCTCTGTTTAGTGATTCAAACCAGGCAGGAAGCTGAATGCATGCCTCCCCTTTGTCATTAAGAATCACATTGCCATTGTAAACGTTCATCATATCAGGAGACTCGACAAATGAATGATAGAGATATTTGTTCTCAGGATCAGTAGGGTGATCTATCTTGAAACTACCGCTACCCTTAGTTAGATTACCAGATACAGTTAGATCACTCATTACCTGTACACCACCAGCAGGATTAATAATGAGGTCCGCGTTGTCGTCACCGCTACTCATGAATAAACCCGTAATACCCGGGTTCACATTCGACCAAATCCGCGCCTTCTGAACTCCACCAGCAGTTTGGAAGACAATGTCCCCGGCATCGTCAGGGGCCCCCTCGAATACCAAGTCTCTACCACTCGTGACCAGCACGGCTGCGGCAGGAGTCAGGTTGATATTGCCCACATCTGTCGATACGATTCCATGCGACCCATCATGGGTCAGTGCGATATATGTTGCCCAACTATTCGTGGCCTTGCCATGGACGTGTAAAACTGCATCATAGGTTCTCACATTGCTCCAACCGGAAAGGAAACCATAGACCATATCTTGCGTATCATCGCCAACGAACGGGGCAACCGCGTTATTTTCCCACCTAAAGCCATATCTGCCCCCGTCATTACGAATTGGTGTACGAAGAACCAGCGCTCCCATTCCGCTAGTTGCCTTTGAAAAGAGGACATTGCCGGCAACCTCCAATTTCTGCGTTGGGACAGAAGTGCCGATACCAACGTTGCCTCCGGAAAGGACGAGTTGGTTTGTACCAGCAATTAACCCGTTGGGCGGCAAGGTAAGGGTTCCAGTCATCGTATCTCCAGAAAGCTTTACGAAGGAACCTTCACCTCCTGTCTCACTCCACATGGCATAGGGAACTACACCGAGCATGTCCCTCGCGCCCACCATCTTGTAAGTGCCATTTGCCTTCTTCTTCTCGACCTGCACATAGTATTGAAGGGAGAAATCGACTCCTGAAAGAGGTACCGTGTCGCCGAGATAGGTTATGATCTTTGAGCTGGTCATGGTGACGGTCTTTTCCTCTGACCAATAGGTACAGATGCCTGCCACAGGATCGTCACAGAGCGAAAATCTTAGGGTCCAATCCTTTGGATATGCCAAGGTTGTCTTCTTGGTATAAAGCATCTGCTGAAGCGGCGCAGCCAAGGCTGCTGTTGCTGCCACCAAAAGGAGCAGCGATACAAGTAACAATACTTTCGCTTTCATACATACCCTCCTATGCTGTGAACCTCTGCTGGATTTGCGATACTGCAGACTCTTTTCTGTCTCTAGAAAGACCTGTGCCTTTTCCCCTTTATGTAAACAAAAAGGCCGGGCATACCAAAGGCTCCTTCCTTCGGCAGCTCGGCCATCTTATCTAAGACCCGCCGCTTTCCGTTTACCCTTATAATGGGTTTGGCTTTGTCGGGAATTACATGCGCAGGCTATCTCATGCTACGATGATACTGTTTCCCTGTGGTATCCCCTCCTTTACTCTATTATGACAGAGTGACACCTGGTGTCAAGTTATTGTGTTTATGATTGTGTTTTTGATATTCAAGAATTTTCGGATTTCTCGGAATGCGTCATACGACAGGAGAAAGGTAAAGGGCTGCGCTGTCTCTACTATACTATGTCCTGACTTCACGATCTCCCAATTAATGCTGAATACGCGAACTTTGAGATGCCGGATTGATGCTTTTGCAATTACACTGAGCGGTATTCTGCGCCCTCTGCCATCACGCATGTTTATGCTCGGATCCGTTACCGGTATCCGCTTCACGTACCGATGGTTTCGGAGCGTACTCCTCAGGTATCAGGAAACGCAACTGATGACATCAGCAGACGTTATCGCCTCCCCACACAAAACCTTCCTTATCCCGTCTACTTTTTCGGGGGGCTTTTCTTTTTTGTTGTCTTTGTGCTGCTTTCAGAAGTTTTTGTAGATTTCTTAGGCGCTTCGGCTTCTGTTTTGCCTGATGCGATCTTGGCTTTTGCTGCCTTAACCACACTCGCTGTCCGCTTTATTTCCTTCGCATGTCTCTCAAGCACAATCCTTTCTGCCGCTAACCAATCTTCTAAGTCATACCCATGAACTCTTCCCCTCTTTTCGTAAAGATCATAGGCAATTCTTACTATCTCATCATATGGGTTCTTGTTTTTTACCATGTACCCCTCCTTTTACGAAGACTATTATACAAATTACTACCTCAGTCCATCAATTCCGGGCAAGACCAAAAAATATATACTTCTTAAAATAACCATAATCTCTTATGGTCCAGGAAAACTTGCCTCTGAAGGGTATGTCTTCTTGGGATATCTCTGATAATCCAAGCCGACTGCAGATTTCCGCTGGCACGCCCGTGGCTGCTTACAAACCTTTTTCCAGCATGTACTGTCGTATCCTGTGGGTATGCTTCATCTCATCCTTATAGTACTGTTGAAGGTGTGAGATGATCTCTTCATCAGACGTATCAGTCATTAATTCATTAAAATACATCTCAGCGACAGATTCTTCCAGTTCTAAAGCCATCTCAAGCGCCTCATGCAAGGATATGGTCTTAACAGCAATTTCCCTTCTCATCTTATCGGCGAGATCGAGGGATTCTTGTATCTTAGCGACAGAATTGGGGACGATGCGTTCTGACATTGCATCTATGTTATAGAATTCAGCTGAAATAGTGAGAATGTCTGCGTGCCGCTCCTCCTCTTCTGCAAGTTGACGAAACAGTTCTCTTGCTTCTGGAAATAATTTGCACAGGGCATAATAGATTTCCTCGCAGAAGGTTTCTATTTTGAGACATGCTTCTAATCTTTGTGCAAAATCCATGTTTCTGATGACATTATAGCACTTGCAGTTCGGGGAAGATTTGCTATTGTCCGTGCGTAGCGAGCAGGCTCATTCAACAAATAACCACCCTGCCTTAAGCCGGGAAGGATGCGGCAGCATCTGAAGGGCGCTTGCTCGCTGGTTATCCGGCTATTTCCTTCCCCCTGGAAGCATGACCGTCAGCGCGTAATCTTTCTGTGTATGTGTGCTGTTAGTCTGATATACTATGAGAAATTTGCCGCATGAAGAGGAGGATTACAACGATGGCAAAG
>DKBH01000002.1 GCA_002451165.1 Nitrospiraceae bacterium UBA6905 | reverse complement strand
GAGAGAGACCGATGCCGAGAGGATCTCCCGGTAGATCGCCTTCAGCGCGTCGTTCGGGAACGGCCCCCGGTTGCGGTCGGTGAGACGCTCAAGGATCTGGCGCTCCCGGTCTGGCTTGTAGAAACGGGACTTCTCTGCGCGCTTAATGGTGCCCACCTCGATCACGACCTCTGACCGCCGGTTGAGCAGCTCGAGGATCTCGTCATCTAAGGTGTCGATCTTCTTTCTGAGTTTGTCCAACTCGTTCATGATTGGCCGATATCCCCCCTGCGAGTTCGAGGCACGTAGAGTACTAATTTTACCCGAGATTTCCCTCTTTTTTCAAGGAGTTCGGCTGTTCGCTCAGGCTCGGCTCTTCACCTGATGAGACGGGCAAGCAGAATGTCCTCGAGATTGCGATGGCCCTCGATGACTGTATAAACGCATGCGATATAATTCTTGTTAAATAAGTATTTTTTTTCAGGTAGATAGCCCTTCTTAATTTTCTGATTCTCCTTGACGTGCCCCTCAAGTGCCCATATAATTACGAAAAAGACGTATGCGACATAAAATATAATGTTCGGAGTCAATAAATGTATCGGGCAATCTCTCATTGGGCAAAGCCGGTTTTAATTGTAATTGGCATATTGCTTGCCTGGTGGATCTTGGATTACCTCATTGCTCGCCCAATTCCAAATCTGGATGTGAGTGATCAAGCTCAATACACTCCTATCCTTGGCAAACAGTTCCGCACTCAAAGTGAGTTGGTAGCGATCGGATACACTATGGATCGTAAATATAAAAGACAGATTGCTTACATCAAGTTGGTCAAACCGCCGGGGTTTTCTGGGCCAGAAGTTGTGGCAAAAGGACTGTTGCCTAAGGGCTCTATACTTGAAGTGACTGCTGTTTTGAAAGCTGACTCATGGCTGGTTAATCGAATTGAATACGTTGTAAAACGGATAGATGGCGACCAACCGCTAGGCGGGAAAATGGTCGTCGATGTTGACCTAAAATCAAGCCGAAACTTTGGTCTGTCTGAGACTGAATTTAAATTTATCAACAGCAACTCCTAACCAGACGCTTGAGTGGACGCGGAGAACTTCGGCGGCCTTACGGGCTTGTTCCTTGGCGCGCCACTCAGTTTAATGTTCGACACAAAAAATAATAATTTCCGAGCCTATTACTGAATATGTATTGTCCAAAATGTAGAACTGAATACAGACCAGAATTCAACATATGTTCCAATTGCAACATCGAATTAGTACATGAGTTACCAGATGAGCCAATTCTGAAGTTTGTTGATTATGAGGAATTCATATTTACTAACAATCCGGGCGATTCGGCTCTCTTGAAATCGGTATTAGATGCAGAAGGAATTCAGTATTATATTCAAGGAGAAACTTTTGCACCATACTTTTATCACGCCTTGCCAATGCATTTCTATGTTCGAAAAGATCAGATTGCCGAAGTCAAAGACATAATTAAAGACCTAAATCTCAGAATTACAACATACAGCACAGATAATCTTAAAAGAAGAAAAGACAATGAAGGCTAAAAAACGTCCAAGGCGCTGGAGCTGGCCGGCAGTGCGGCTGCATGACTGCGTCCGCGTCCTCCCGCCTTCGCTCAGCGCGGCCGCATTATGCCGTACAGAATATGAGAAGAATACCTGAAATAGTCACCATGGCGAGAAGTCGGTACGCTAACGATGATTTTTTTGTAAATTTCGAGGAGAAATGCCGCGCCATGCCGGAAGTGTTGAAGGACTTTCGCACCTATGATAGAGCGTTATCGACTCTGGATTGCGAGTCCTGGGAAATTCTCAAGAACAAAGCACTGCGACACTATTTAGACCACCGAAAGGGCCAGAAGAAACAAGGATTCTTCCACCAATTGAACGAAGCGTTCGCATACAACCATCTTGTTAAGCAGGGTTTCCAAAACGTCCGGTTTCTTGAAGAAGGCAAAACGAAAACGCCTGATATTGCGTACATTGACCGAGGCATGCAGAAGTATTGCGAAGTGAAAAGCCTCGGCATTTCGGATAAAGAAATTGAGCGGCGAAATTCAACTACGTGGTACGATGCTTCTGTTTATTTTGACTTAGGTCGCTTGTTTGCTAATAAGTTAGTCAGCGCAGTGAGCGAAGCTAAGAAACAGATCCTATTTGTAGGAACTCAAGGTATGGTCTATGTGCTAGTCGACGTGGATGATTTCACCCGCCGCCATTACAAAAGCTATAGAAAAGAGCTAATTGGTGTTCTGCGAGACCTCGGTATAAGTGTATTCGTAAAAGTGGGTTTGCGTGGAAACAAAGGGATATCCGCTGGGTGCACTGGCAGTCAATGAAGAAGGTTACAGACAGAAGTGAAGGCACAATGTATAGGGCATCAACGCGATCCAGCCGATCGCTTGTAGCTTTGGCTGATCGGCATTACAATAGGGTCACACATTACACTGGAGGCTTCCTACCACTTAGACCCCAAAAATATTTCCTGAATCCAATAAGCCATTGAACTGGCACCATCGCCGTATCTCTGTTCAACACAATATTGCCATAATTGTTATTCTTTCTTGCTGATCAGGCAACCGGTTCTTGGCCGGCATGTGTCCATCCGCGCCCTGCGACGTAGAAGCAATTTAAGATAAAAAAATATCATCTTATCGAACAGATATCTTTCGATTCCCTAATAGGCCATTGCCCGTTCAAAAACATTCTGATATAGTTTGGTCAATGATTCATATCCTACTAATAAACTGTCTGATCACTGGTTGGACGGTGTTAACTGCACCGAGAGCGCGGTACCTTTGACCTATTTCAGGGAGGGACATATGCACGCTGAATCTCCATCACCAAACGCTGACAACGGAAGCCCAATAAAGAGTACGACGAGTGTGGATCTCTGGAAGTTCTTTGAGGAGCGAGGCGCCAAACTCAAAGACTCGATGTTTACTGTCGTGTCTTGGCTCATAGGCTTTTCCGCCGCGATTCTTGCCTTTGCCGTCAAGGAGGGCTTCACCCAAGGAGTCACCCGTGTCGCAAATCCTTGGTTGGTTTCCGGGCTTGGCGTGATCGGTCTCCTCCTACTCCTCCACACGAGGTTCGTCATTCGAGACTACGGCGACCATATTAATCGAACGTTTAACCGGGCTGACGCTGCGAGAGATGGTGAGGACTCGCCGAGCAAGATATGGGAGGCTGGTGCTAAGTACACGACCCAGTCATTGCCTCCTGTTTGTCAGCACCTTTTGCGAACACTTGGCATCTTTGCGGCCGCATTCTGCGCACTGATTGCCGCTTCCGTGATTTCTTTTCTGTATGCCTAAGAGTGCAATCGGGACGGACTACCCATACCATGCAGCAGATCGACGCTATGCCACGTTCCCTCGTGGCGGCTGAACGTGAACGTTCGTTGTGAACGGTACGATGGAGCTGGGTGATTCGCGGGGAGAGGGGCACGTGGTTGGTGCAGGGCGTCATTAGGGTGGCAATCGCTGCCTTCGACCTCTAAACTGGACTGCGACAATGACTGATACTGTTCAAAGGAAGGAGTCACGAGATGATATTGTCACTGAATGACCCCCTGGTTCAGTCCACTTTTGACCAGGCGGCAAAGAGAACGACGCGTGCAGTGAAGGTAGGCGCTGAAAGCCGCACCATAACGACACCCTTTCCGTCGCCGGAGGACTGGCGAGACGTCTGGATTTACTTCCTTTTGCTCGACCGGTTCAACCGCGCAGACGGTGCACCGCCCGCGGGCATGCCGCACGACAAGCCCTTCGGCGGGTTCCAGGGCGGGACATTCAACGGCGTGAGGCAGCAGCTGACCTACATCAGGGACCTCGGCGCCAGGGCGATCTGGCTCTCGCCCGCGCTGAAGAACCGTCAGTCTGATCCGGGCACCTTCCATGGCTACGGCATACAGAATTTCCTTCAACCCGAGCCGAGGTTTGCGTCGGCGCCCGGCAAGGAGGATGAGGAACTGCGCGCTCTGGTCGACGCGGCGCACGCCCTGGGCCTGTATGTCATCTTCGACATCGTGCTGAATCACGCCGGCGACGTCTTCGGCTACAGGGACTTCGGTTCCTCTGCTCCGGGCAACCCGGGTATCCGGCCGGTCGAGTGGCGCGATGCGACGGGCCGGCCCCGGCCCGACTTCCCGGTCATTGAGAGCATCCCCGCTGCACTGCGCGAGCCGGACGCGCTGGTCTGGCCGGCGGAGTTGCAGTACAACAGCTACTATCGCCGCACGGGCAAGGGTGGTGAGGAAGGCGGCGACTTCGAGTCGCTCAAAGAGTTCGTGACCGATGTTCGCGACGGCCAGTTCTTTCCCGTCCGCAACGCCCTGATCCTCGCCTACCAGTATGCCATTGCGCGCTACGATGTCGACGGCTTCCGCATCGACACCTTGAAATATGTCGAGCGGGACTTTGCACAGACCTTCGGCAATGCGATGCGGGAATATGCCCTGAGCATCGGCAAGAAGAACTTCTTTTCGTTCGGAGAAGTCTTCGACGGCGAGGAGCGGATCGCCGAATTTATCGGCCGTAACACCATGGACGCTGGCGACCTCGTCGGAGTCGACGCCGCACTAGACTTTCCGCTTTTCTACCGGCTGCCGTGGGTCGCCAAGGGATTCGTCGCGCCGACCGAAGTCATCGACGTATACCATCGCCGCAGGCAAGTCGAGCGCAACATCCTGTCCAGCCACGGCGAAGCGGGACGCTTCTTCGTGACCTTTCTGGACAACCATGACATGAAGGAGCGCTTCCGCGGAGCCGCTCTGGATGAACCCGACGCGTTCGACCCGCAGGTCATCCTCGGCATCGCTGTTCTCTTCTGCCTTCAGGGTATCCCCTGCCTCTATTACGGCACCGAGCAGGGGCTCCACGGCTGTGGGAACAGTGACCAATGCGTACGCGAGGCCCTCTGGGGCAAGCCGGGCGCCTTCGACGTTCATCACCCGTTCTACACGGCAATAAAGCGAATCTCCGAGATCCGCGATGCTCAGCCAGCGCTGAGGTATGGGCGGCTCTATTTCCGGCCGATCTCGGGTGACGGTGTCCATTTCGGCGCATCGTCTTTCGCCCCGGGGGTGCTGGCATTCTCGCGAATCCTGAACAACCGGGAGGTCCTGGTGGTCGCGAACCCGAACACACAAGGNNCCAGCGCGGATGATCCCCGTGAAGCTGCAGCCGATGGAGGTCCAAATTCTGGCCAAGTAGGGCCGGTCGCTAAAACACATTTGTCGATGAGCAACCATCGGCAGCCAGGAGACGGAACCCTGGCCGATCTCTACCTTCGAGAGGGACCCCGGAAAGCGTTACGAGTATGCTTCGAGAGGATAAACAGGGACCCCTCTCATTATTGACATAAGCCGCACAGAAGTTGAAAATGCATAACATCACAAATAGAGGGGAGCCTTTAGGGTCACCCACTAAAGGCACGCCGTGAGGCGCCTGTCATGAATGCTCGGCCAGTCTTTATCCACTCATTGTTCCGCTCGGGTAGTACCTATCTGTACCATGTGTTTCGGCGCTCTTCTGGCGGCTATTGGTGCTACCAGGAGCCTCTGCATGAGGCGCCGCTCGCGGCGATCCACGACCCGGGAATCCTGCTGTCCTTTGATGTCAACGCGAGCGAGGCCCTGCGTCATCCCCGCCTTACGAAGGCCTATTATCAGGAGCTCTATGACGTCTTTGGCGTGTGGCGGGACGTCCTCACCAAGGAGGCTATTTACGATCACGCGTTTCGCGATGACGGACAGGACGGGTCGATCCCTTTTTTCCGGGCTCTTATCGGTGCTGCCAAGGGCATCCCTGTGATCTAGGAGTGCCGCACATCATGGCGCATTAAGGGTCTGAAGATGGCGGTGGGCGGCGTGCACCTGTGCCTGTGGCGAGATCCTTGGGACCAGTGGTGGTCGTACCAGATTAACGACTATTTCGATGCGGCTACTCTGATGATCATCAACGCCGGCGAACATCCCCCGGCGATTGCTCTCTTCCGCAACGAGATTGGTTTTCAGGAATATCAGTGCGAGCAGATGAGCGATCAGTTCGCGTTTTTCGCGGCGCAGCCGCTGCCGCCCCAGACCAGCTATCAGGCATTCTATCTCTTGTGGTGTCTCGGTCTTCAGGAGGGCAGGCTTTACGCAGATCAGCTCCTCAGTGTCGACCGATTAAGCGATGACCGGGCGTATCGTTTGGATATGCTGCAACGGCTCGAAATGATGGGGCTGCGGGACCTCGATCTGTCCGATTGCCGCATCCCCCAGGCAGTCTATGGGCAAGAGGATCAGGAGTTTTTTCTTGCGCAGGAGGAAAAGATCCATGAGCTCCTGCTCCGTGGGGGGTGGACCCGGGAGGACCTCTCTGCTCTCATCGCGCTGCGGCAGGAACATGCGCCCCGATGTCGCCGATGGGCTCCGGAAAGGGAAGAGGAGATAAAACTCGCAAGAGATGCCGAACGGGCGCGGTCCCTGGCGCGGCGCTTTTCAGCGCGCGACGCAGCCTTTCGCAAGACGGCTCGGGAACATGCTCAAGAACTCAAGGCCGAAAAGGACGCGATAAAAGGGCGGTATGGCGAACTTGAGGTCGCTGCACGCCAATTGCGCGAAGAAGTCGCCGCAGCGAACAGGGAATTGCAGGCTATTTCCGGCAGCAGGTCCTGGCGGATCACCGGGCCGTTGCGCAAGGTCATGGATATGGTCAGGCGGACCAAGAAGCGATAACAGTCGGAAATGCGCTTAAGATAATACGGGATGTTCTTCTCAGGCACCCTTTCTTTTTCAATACGAAACTTTGTAAATAGTTCAAGCATAATTTTCGTTTCTTTTCAAATAGATAGCCCTTATTAATTTTCTGATTCTCCTTGACGTGACCCTCAAGTGCCCATATAATTACGAAAAAGACATATGCGACATAAAATATAGTGTTCGCTGAATAAAATGAATAAATATCTACCATATGATCCAGGTGTTCTTCCTTCCTTAGCTGCACCAGAAGCTGACGACGGATTCGTGTTGAGAATTGAAGGATTACCGCCATACAAAGACAAGCGTTTTTCCATTCGCAATCCTCGTCACAAGATATATCCTCGGTTTACATTGTTACGGCAGGTGGCAATATCTAAAATGGGTGGACGCGCTCCTTTTCGTGGAGCAGTCGGCCTTGATCTAAATATGCACGCACCGGTTTTTGAAAAAAGTAAATCATTAGTGGATTATGTGGGCGGAATAATGGACTCTTTAGATGGTTCTCACGGTGTCGAATTCACATATCTACCTATTGTTTATGAAGACGACTGTCAGGTTGCGTCCGGTCAGAGTCGATTCATATAAAGATGACTCTGTATGGTATGAGGTTACAATTACATTTTTATAGTAAAAATACGGGATCAGCGAACCAATCGCTTAGGCAGACGAGGGACAACTGGCGGGTTTTAGAAATCGACCGTGCTCCCGCTGCTTAGCTCAACCGTTATGGGCGCCTAAATGCATCAATGAACAGACTTCAAGAATGGTCAGATTAACCGATGAGTAAAGTTGGCAAAAAAGATCTATGCCCATGTGGCAGTGGAAAGAAGTTTAAAAAATGTTGTTTCCTCAAAAAGCCGCGAAAACAAATCGTAATGGTGGGTTCACCTGAGCCTCTTCGCGGGGTACATTACGACAAAGAAAAAATGGAATTTAAGGGCTTGACTGTAGATGGGCGATTGATTGATACAAATGTGACCTTTAGTCAAACTCATTATGATGGAAAATCAGGGAAAGAAAAAGTTATCAGCCGTGTCCAAGACAAGGCGATTCCAAAGCAAGCAGATCTTTTTAGGCACCTGTCATCATCCTTTGATCTTCTGATAGCTATCGATACGAATTCAAAAATTATTGATGAAGAAACTCTATCGGTATCCGGTGTTGTCCATTGCGTTGTAAGGAAAAGCACCGATCCAAATGCATATTACGCAGACTTTACATGGCATGGGGCAATTCTGTTCCGGAACTGCCCAAGTGAGTTACATCCTGAAAAATTTGGATGGATCGCGGAAATCAAAAGGATTAATAGCGTTCCTCAAAATAGGAGGAGAAGGTTTGCATTAATAACAGATCACGATTTAGGCAACCACATTCCTTTTAATAAAAAGCAGATGCCGATTTACGATAATTTCTATCTGCCAGATAATTTTCAATTAATGTATGGAAGAAGCGATAGCTCAGATGAGTACCTCTTAAATTATTTGGTGAAACAGTGCGACAAGAAATCTTCAGAATTGATTAGCGAAATTGACAAAAACGGCTATTGCCAAAATGCAGGGAAAAGATTTTCAATAAACCAAATTCCAGTTACTGATCTTGGGAAAGCTATTTTTTGATACTGACAAAAATCAATTGATTTTAGCATAACATCGGCTTTCAGTCGGACCCGGTGCCCTCGCCGCTGAAGCCGGGCATTCCCTCCCTCGCTTCGCTCGGGAGGGAATGCGGCGCCGAGCGGCCTATGCCTATGCCCTCGCTCCGCTCGGGCAGGGAACCAGGCACAGGAGACGGACGCCCTTCGGGGCGGCTTAACTGCACCATTCTGCGGGGACGATACGCCGTTCTTCTTTCCTGAAAAAGTTCTGACGCTGAAGGGGATGACGGCGGCGTGCATATGCTATAGTTAGCAGTCGTGGAAAAGAATGCTGCAATGAAGAATCCTGCCCTCCATTATGGTTGGGTGATCGTGTTCACCGGCATGCTCTGCGTCATGGCATGCCTCGGCATCGGCAGGTTCGCCATCGGCATGCTCCTGCCGTCTATGGCGGCAACGCTGCATCTCACCTATTCGCAGATGGGCTTTATCAGCACCGCCAACTTTCTCGGGTATCTGGTCTCCGTACTGTTGAGCGGCCATTTGGCCATGCGGAGCGGCTCCCGTATCTTCATCTTCTGTTCGCTGCTCGTGGTCGGCATGTCCATGGCCCTCGTGAGCCAGGCGCGAACCTTTACGCATGTGTTGCTGCTCTATATGCTGACCGGCATGGGGAGCGGCGCAACGAATGTCCCGGTTATGGGGCTTGTTTCTGCCTGGTTCAAGGCAAGAAAACGGGGAAGGGCGGCAGGGTTCATTGTTATAGGAAGCGGGTTCGCGATCGTGCTATCGGGGAAGCTCATCCCCTATGTCAATGCTGTGAGCGGCAGCGAAGGATGGAGGATCAGCTGGCTCATTCTCAGCGCCATGGTGATGGTCATTGCCGTGATAGCGCTCGTGCTGCTCAGAAACAGACCTGAAGATAAGGGATTGTCACCGGTGGGGAGCGAGCCGGAGACCGATCCGTTGAGCAAGGCTGTCCCGCGGCAGATCAACATCTACCGGGAAAAGATGATCTATTACCTGGGCAGCATCTATTTTCTTTTCGGGTTTACCTATGTGATATACGCAACCTTTATTGTTACCACCCTGGTAAAGGAACGGGGGTTTTCCGAATCCGTTGCCGGCAATTTCTGGGCGTGGGTGGGGTTCCTGAGCCTCTTTTCCGGTCCGGTCTTCGGCACGCTCTCTGACCGGCTGGGACGAAAGGCCGGGCTCATTACGGTCTTTGCGCTCCAGACGGTCTCCTACCTCCTCGTTGCATCAGGTCTGCCGGGAGCATTTCTCTATCTCTCAGTCTTCTTTTATGGAATCGTCGCCTGGTCCATACCATCCATTATGGCAGCGGCTGTGGGTGACTATGTAGGTGCACGCAATGCAGCCGCAGCATTCGGTTTCATAACCTTTATCTTCGGCTTCGGACAGATATCGGGGCCTGCGGTAGCAGGTATGCTGGCGGAAAAAACCGGAAGCTTCTCTATCAGCTTTTTTACGGCAGCAGGGTTTGCGGGGTTGGCTATTTTGCTGACGGCGTTTCTGAAGAAGCCTCAGCCAGCATAGGGATTACGCGCTGCTGCCCTGCGGAACAGCGCTGACGAACGGAGTGGCCCAAATCTTTTCAGAAGGTGGTGCGTCTGCCCTTGAGGGCTTTCATCCTCTTCTTCTGCGCTTCTCTCCGCTTGCGCTTGTCTTTTTCAGAAGGTTTTTCATAGAAGCTCCGCTGTTTGATCTCCCGGAACAGTCCTTCCTTCTGAAGCTGACGTTTGAGGGATTTCAGCGCCTTTTCTATGTCGTTTCCAAAAACTTTAATATCCAAGATATCTTATCCCCGTCCTCTCCCCGGTCCTCTGCCACCACCGAACCCGCCTCTGCCGCCGCCGCCAAAACCGCGTTTTTCCCTCGGCTGCTGCGGTTTTGCCTCTGCAACGGTGATAGGCCGTTCCATGAATGTGGTTCCGTTCAGCGTTTCGATCGCCTTTGCGGCTTCTTCTGCTGTCGCCATTTCAACAAAGCCGAAACCCTTGGGTTTTCCGGTGAACTGGTCCGTGATGATCTTGACGGATGCTACCTCGCCGCTCCTCGAAAAAAGCTCCCGGATATCGTCCTCTGTCGCCTGAAACGAGATGTTGCCTACATACAGTTTCTTCTCCATGTATTGCCTCCTGTTCTTGACTGGCTGAAAATAGAAAACCTCAGAGACTTTCAAAGTCTCTGAGGTTACCTCAACTCCAAAAGTTACTGTATTAGTATACCTGAGAAAGCTGCTAACTGCAAAATATGCGGCAAGCTGCGGCAAGAGCCCTTCCGCAGCGGAGCGCGTGACTCCTCCGGTGTTCAGACATACTCAGCCAGGTCCCTGATGAGGCGCTCGGAATCCTCCCACCCGAGGCAGGGGTCGGTTATCGATTTGCCGTAGACGTTTTCACCGATCTTCTGGGTGCCTTCGATAAGATAGCTTTCTATCATGAGCCCCATCAGCTTATGCCGCAGTGTCTTTGAATGCTCACGGCTGCGCATCACCTCTTTTGCTATCCGCGGCTGCTCATGGAACTTCTTGTTCGAGTTGGCATGGTTCGTGTCGACAATGATTGCAGGGTTTGCGAGATTGCGCTTCTTGTAGATTTCCGAAAGGCGTATCAAATCTTCATAGTGATAATTGGGAATGTTCGTTCCGTAAGGGTCGACAGCACCGCGCAGGATGCAGTGCGCCAGCGGATTGCCGGTAGTGCTGACCTCCCAGCCGTTATACACGAAGATATGGGGCAGCTGGGCGGCCTGGACCGAGTTGAGCATGACCTCCAAATCTCCTCCGGTGGGGTTTTTCATGCCCGACGGCACATTCAGCCCGCTGATCGTGAGCCGGTGAAGCTGATTCTCCACCGACCGTGCGCCCACCGCGACGTAACTGAGGACATCTTCCAGATAGGGATAATTGCCCGGATAGAGCATTTCATCNNTACCCTTCTCCCGTTGTCCGGGGTTTGTTCGTATAGATGCGGGGGATGATGATCAGCTTGTCCCTGACTTCCTCCTGCACCCGGGCAAGACGCGAAACGTAATCGCAGACCGCATCCTCATCGTCAGCAGAGCAGGGGCCGATGATTATCAGGAACTTGTCGCTGTTCCGTTCAAACACCTCCCTTATCTCATCGTCGCGTTTCTGTTTCAGCTTCTTCAGACTTGCAGACAGGGGCATGGTCTGCATGATCTCCTTCACGCTCGGCATCTCACGCACGTACTGAAAGCTCATAATTCTCCTCGCTTTGTTTTATTCTGCAGGTAATAATTGTAACCTATCTGATCCTGTTTATGTATGCTCAGGGCATGAGACTACCGGAGAGCAGCCCGCAGGTGACCGCATGCAGCGGATATACCACCCGGAGCACGGTTCCCTTTGCCGGTATCATATCTTCCGGTTGTCGATCACCCTTTTGGCCTTGCCGTCGGTGCGTTCGAGGGATTTCTTCTCGACCAGTTTTACGTTCACCGAGATATTCAGCTCCGACGAAAGCCGCTTTTTAATCGTCTCGATCAGCTCGTGCTGCTTCTTCATCTCATCGAAGAAGATCGATTCCGATACCTCCACCATGACGGTCACGTCGTCCAGGGCTCCCTTGCGGTCGACCACGATCTGGTAATGGGGTTCGGTGCCTTCGATGCTCATCAGCACATTCTCGATCTGCAACGGGAAGACATTCACGCCCCTGATGATCAGCATGTCGTCGGTCCTGCCCATGACACGCTGCATGCGGAGGGTCTTTCTGCCGCAGGGGCAGGGCTCCGTGATGAGACGGGTAAGATCGCGGGTCCGGAACCTGATAACCGGGAAGGCCTCTTTCGTGAGGGTGGTAATCACCAGTTCGCCCACCATGCCGGTTGGCATCGGTTCGAGCGTCTTGGGATCGATGATCTCGACGAGAAAATGGTCCTCATTGATATGCAGGCCATTCCGCTCCATGCATTCGCCAGCAACACCGGGACCCATAACCTCACTCAGGCCGTAGTTGTCCGTTGCGATGATCTTGAGCTTGTCCTGTATCTCCTGTCGCATCTTTTCCGACCATGGCTCCGCACCGAAGAGGCCGTATTTCAGAGAGAGGGAATTGATGTTGATGCCCATCTCGTGGATCGTGTCGGCAATCAGGAGGGCGTAGCTCGGCGTGCAGACAAGGGCAGTGGTCTTAAAGTCCTGCATGATCTTGATCTGCCGGGCGGTGTTACCGCTGGAGATCGGGATGACCGACGCGCCGATGCGTTCTGCTCCGTAGTGCAGGCCGAAACCGCCCGTGAAAAGGCTGTAGCCGAAGGCGATCTGCACTACATCGTCCTTCGTGACGCCGCCGGCAGTGAGCACCCGGGCAACAAGGTTCGACCACGTCTTGATGTCGTTCTTCGTATAGCCGACCACGGTCGACATCCCGGTCGTTCCCGAGGAGGCGTGGATCCTGACCACCTCCCGCAACGGCACGGCAAAAAGCCCGTAGGGATAATTGTCCCGCAGGTCGTTCTTCGTGGTAAAGGGAAGCTTGCGGATGTCGGCCAGGGCGCGGATGCTCTCGGGGTCGATGTCCAGTTCCTTGAATTTCCGGTGATAAAAGGGGACATTCAGGTATACCCTGTTCAGCGTCGCCTCAAGCCGCTCGAGCTGAAGCTGTTCAAGGTCCTCCCTGTTCATGCATTCATTTTCAGGATCCCAGTACATAAAAAACCTCCGGTTCAGATCTGTCCGTGCCGGTGGTGCTTGTCAGGCAAGGCATCATGTCACCTGACAGCGACTTCCGACACGGATCACGATAATTCTGCCGCTGACACTCTCCACCATCGCGGCAGTCATATTCTCATTTCGGCATCAAGGTCCCGGCCGAGATAGGCCCGCTGAACCTCCCTATTGGAAAGCAGATCCTCTGCCGGCCCCTGCAGGATGATCTTTCCGGTCTCGATGACATAACCCCTGTCCGCAACCCCGAGGGCGACTTTTGCGTTCTGCTCGACCAGCAGTACCGTATTGCCGTCGTCACGCAGCTTTCTGATGATGGCAAAGATGTCCCGTACGATCAGCGGGGCGAGTCCCATCGAAGGTTCGTCCATCATGATCAGCTTGGGTCGAGCCATGAGCGCCCTCGCTATGGCCAGCATCTGCTGTTCGCCTCCCGAGAGCGTGCCCGCAAGCTGCTGTTCGCGTTCCCTGAGCCGAGGGAAGAGGCCGTACATCCGATCGAGATCCTGCTGCGCGTCATGCGTTCTGTTTCTTCTCTGCTGCACATGAGCGCCCAGGAGGAGGTTTTCCTTCACCGACATGGTCGAGAAGACCTGTCTGCCCTCGGGTACCAAAGAACATCCCATGGAAACGATCTTTTCCGGTGAGAGATGGCGGATATCCTGTTTTTCAAAAAGGATCTCTCCGGCCCTGTTGCCGAGCAGTCCCGAGATCGCCCCCAGCAGCGTGGTCTTGCCCGCACCGTTCGCCCCGATGATCGTTACGATCTCGCCGGCGGATACATGCATCGATATCCTGCGGAGTACTTTCAGTTTGCCGTAGCCCGCTTCAAGATTTTTTATCCTAAGCATCTGCTTCTCCCAGGTAGACCCTGATCACTTCGGCGTTCTTCTGGATGGCGAGCGGGACATCATCGGCGATCTTCTCGCCGTAGCTCAGGACAATCACTTCGTCCGAAATGTTCATGACCAGCGACATGTCGTGTTCAACGAGGAGCACGGTAATGCCCAGATCCCGCACCTTGGTGATGAGGTCGGCCATTTCGGCAGTCTCTTTCATGTTGAGCCCGGCAGCAGGTTCGTCCAGGAGCAGCAATTTCGGCTCACAAGCAAGCGCCCGGCCAAGCTCGACAATCCGCTGCTGTCCGTAGGCAAGACTGGTTGATTCGCTTTCGGCCAGTGAACTGATCCCGAGAAATTCCATGATCTCCCGGGACCGATTTCTGATGCGGCTTTCTTCCTTCCACGTCCCGGGCAGGCTGAGCATGCCCGATATAAAGCCTGCTCTGCTGTGCGTATGCCTGCCGATCATGATGTTCTCGATGGCCGTCATCTTGGGAAACAGCCGGATATGCTGGAACGTACGTGCTATGCCTTTTTCAGCTATCTGGTGCGGCTTCATCCCCTGGACCGGCATTTCCCCGAAGAGAATGGTCCCGGAATCAGGGCTCAGTACGCCTGAAATAAGATTGAAGAGCGTTGTCTTACCGGCCCCGTTGGGCCCTATAAGGGCTTTTATCGAGCCTGCCGTGACCCTGAAGCCCACATCCTTAACCGCCTGGAGACCGCCGAAGCTCTTGTTCAGATCCCGCACATCGAGTATGGCCATTAGGCCCGCTCCCCCCGGTCTTTCCCTGTGCCGAAGACTTCCCGAATATCGCTGAACAGGTCCCTGCGCAAGAGCCCTTCGGGCGTAAAGAGCATAATGATGATCAGGATTACCCCGAAGACCGCATCATCATAGGAGCCGAAATAGCCCCTGAGGGAGAGGAAGTTCAGGACAGAGCCCATGACCAGCGCACCCCAGAGATTGGCCATGCCGCCGACGGCGACGATGGCGACATACCGCACCGACTTCATGATGGAGGCCTCCGATGGTCCTATCCCGCCGTTGTAGTGGGTAAGGAAGACACCGCCGATCGCGGCAAAGACGGCACTGATGACAAACATGTTCAGCTTGTACCTGCCGGTATTGATCCCCATGGCATTGGCAGCGTCCTCAGCGCCATGAATCGACCGCAACGCCCTGCCAACGCGGGAATGAACGAGGTTCAACAGCAGGACCATACCGAAGATGACGAGACCCCAGGCGATATAGTAGTTTGTGATGCGCTGGGACAGTTTCCCGCTCACCTCACTACCCGGAAGGAGTGTGAACCCCGGCACATCGGAAATGCCGTCGGCCGCCCCTAATCCCTCCGTCCCGAGCACGACCTTATAGACGATCGTGCCGAAGCCGAGCGTTGCCATGGCTAGGTAATGCCCCTTGAGCTTCAGCACCGGCCCCCCCACAGCGTAGGCGATGATGATGGTACAAATAATGGCAATGAGGAACGCTGCCCACGGATGGAGGTGAAGCACCTGCCCGCCGTAGAGGTCCTCGGTGCTGACCAACAGTCCCATGCGGGAAAGCAGCACTATGAACGCCTTGTCCCTGACAGGGCTCAGATCATAGGTTGTCAAGAATGCCGAGGTGTAGCCGCCGATCGCAAAAAAACCGGCGTGGCCGAGGGATATCTGGCCGGCATAGCCGATCAACAGGCAGAGCCCGATGATTACCAGCGCATAATAGCCCGACATAGTGAGTTGGGTCAGATAATGCTGCGTGTCCGTGAGCATGGTCGCAAGCTGCGTAGCTATTATTACTGCAATCAACAGGAAGACCTGAAGATGTCTATTCCGTGTCATCAGAACTCCTTCAGCTGCGCAGCCTCTTTGCTGCCGAAAAGGCCGCTCGGACGAACGAAAAGGATGAGCAGCAATATGGAGATGGAGATGACGTCCTTGAATGCCGTCGGCATGACCCATATGCTGAACGATTCAAGTATACCGAGGATCAAACCCGCAGCGACCGCTGCCATACTGTTACCGAGACCGCCGAGAATCGCCACGGTGAATCCTTTTATGGCAAGGGCTGTTCCGCCGTCGTACTGGATATAGGTTATGGGCGAGACAACGCAGCCGGCAAGAGCACCGATGCCTGCGCTCAGCACAAAGGAAAGGGTCACCATGTTTTTGGTGTTTATGCCGCAGAGCCTTGCTGCAGTGCGGTTTGTCGAGCAGGCCCGCATCTTTCTGCCGGGCTGCGTATAGCTGAAAAAGAGATTCAGGCAGATGACCATGACCGAGGAGACCCCCACGACCCAGAGAACCTGTGGAGAGATGTGGACGTCGCCGATGGATATGGACGAAACAGCCGTACCCGTGAAATAAGGCAGGGCCTTGACTCCGGCCCCCCAGACGTGCAGCGCTATTTCCCGAAGCAGGATCGAGATGCCGATCGTGATGATGATCATGCGGAGTACGGACGGGCTGGCAAGCCACCGGATGAACGTGATCTCGATCATGGCCCCGACGATCATGGTTATGATGACCGCTGACAGGATGGCGGCGGGCAGCGGGAGAAAAGCATGTAGGGTGACCGCGGTCATGCCGCCGAGCATCACGAATTCGCCCTGGGCAAAATTGATGATGCCGGTCGTATTGTAAATGATATTGAACCCTATGGCTACGATGGCGTAGATCGTGCCGTAGGTGACTCCTGCCACAAGATATTGCAAGAAAAGTTCAATGTTCATTCTTTTTCAGACAAAATTCGGGAGCATGCAGGATACTCCCGAATGCTCCCGAACACGACTGCTGCTGATAGGTGAAATCTATTTCTTTTTCGGTGTCGCCGGTTCAGGCAATAATGCGAACTTGCCGTTCTTGACCGTGAGCATTTCGAATGAGTTTATGTCCAATCCATTGTGGTCCTGGGCAGAGAAGTTGAATACGCCGCCCGTACCGATGAATCCTTTCAGGTTTTCAATGGCGTCCCGTACTTTCTCCCGGTCTGTGCCGGCGGTCTCGATCGCCTTTGCCAGGATCATGAACGCGTCATATGCATGACCACCGAAGGTGCTGGCATCTTCCTTGTATTTTGTCTCATAATCTTTCTTGTACTTGATGAGGACTGCCTTCTGGGGATTGCTTTTCGGCAGCGTATCCGCGACAAGCAGTCTGCCTGCGGGGAAGATGACCCCTTCAGCGGCAGCGCCGGCAGCCTTCACGTATTCGATGTTGCCGAAGCCGTGGCTCTGAAAGATCGGCACCGTGAGGCCGATCTGCCGGGCATTCTTAATTACTATGGATTGGGCGGGCTCAATGGACCAGTTCAGGAGCGCCTCGACGTTGGCGGCCTTCAGCTTGGTTACCTCTGCCGTGAGATCGCTCGCGGCCTTGTCATAGACCTCGTTGACCAGGATCGTGATGCCGTGCTCAGGAGCCAGTTTCTCGATCTGTTCTTTGCCTGCCTTGCCGAATCCGGTGTTGCTGCTCAGCACGCCGATCTTCGAGATGCCCATCTTCTTCATCTCCTCGAAGATCTTGATAACCGCGTAGCTGTCCTTTTGAGGCGTCTTGAAGACATATTTCGCCACAGGATTGACGATCACCTCGGCAGCCGCGCAGGACAGTAAAATCGTCTTGCCCTCTTCGGCGGTGCTCTTGATCTTCATGGTCTCGCCGCTCGTCGACGGCCCGATAATGGCGAAGACCTTGTCTTCTTCTATGAGCTGCTTTGCAAAGGAGATCGCCTTTTCCGGGCTTGCCCCGGAGTCTTTGATGATGAGCTCTATCTTATCGCCCTTGATGCCGCCTTTCTTGTTGATCTCGGCGACAAGCATTTCGAGCGTCTTTGCCTCCGGCGCGCCAAGGAATGCAGCCGGACCGGTGACCGCAAGGATGGCTCCTATCTTGATCGCCTCCTTTGCAAGGACCGGTGATACAGCCATGAGCGTCATGGCCAAAAACAGTACTGCCCACTTTGCTACTTTCATACCAATTCCCTCCTTCGAAAATTTGGTGTACAGAAGATTAGAGCGCGTAGATATCTTCGCCCCTCATGATCCTAATGCCTGATTTCTGGAGCACGTCGATCGCCTTCTCGAGCTCGTCGAAACGGAAGATGATGATCGCATTGCCCGCCGACTTCTGGACGAAGGCGTACATGTACTCGACATTGATGTTGTTCTCCTTCATCACATTCAGTATTGCCGCTAGACCGCCCGGCTTGTCTGCAACCTCTACGCCAATAACCTCGGTCTTGCCGACGGTGAATCCGCTCTCTTTCAGCACCTGCTGTGCCTTTTCCGTGTCATTGACGATGAGCCGCAGGATACCGAAGTCCGTCGTGTCCGCCAGAGAAAGCGCGCGGATATTGATCCCTGCTGTTGCCAGCACCCCCGCGACCTCTGCAAGCCGTCCCGATTTGTTCTCCAGGAATATGGATATTTGCTCAACTTTCATAATAACGACCTCCGGCTGCAAAAAGAGTTAGATGTCAGCTGTGAGAAGCGAGATGCAAAACACTGACGACTACAACGCGCTCTCTTACCTATCACTTTAGTACCCTTCACTTCTTACAATTTTCTATTATCGATCACCCGCTTGGCCTTGCCTTCGGAACGCTGAATGGTCTTGGGCTCTACGAGCTTCACTTTGCAGGATACCCCGAGCAGATCCTTGATCTCCCGTTCGATCATCTTGCCGAGCTTCTCGAGGACCTTGATCTCATCAGAGAAGATCTGCTCGCTGACCTCGACCTGCACCTCCATGACATCGAGTGATGCCTGCCGGTCCACGATGATCTGGTAGTGGGGTTCGACCCCCTCAATGCTCATGAGCACATGCTCGATCTGCGACGGAAACACATTCACGCCCCTGATAATGAGCATATCGTCGGTCCTGCCGGTGATGCGCTGCATCCGGTAGAAGGTCCGGCCGCAGGAGCAAGGCTCGGTGATCAGGCGCGAAATGTCCTTGGTCCGGTAGCGGATCACGGGGAAGGCCTCCTTGGTCAGGGTTGTAAAGACCAGTTCACCCTCCTCCCCGTGGGGAACGGGCTCTCCGGTCTCGGGATCGATGATCTCGGGGATGAAAAAGTCCTCGAAGATGTGGAGGCCGTGCTGTTCTTCGATGCATTCTGAAGCAACACCCGGGCCCATCACTTCGCTCAGGCCGAAGATATCGAGCGCCTTGATATTCAGCCGCGCCTCGATTTCCTGCCGCATGTTCTCGGACCAGGGTTCTGCGCCGAAAAGGCCGACGCGGAGCTTCAGGGTCTTGGGGTCGACCTGCATTTCCTTCATGACATCCGCGAGATTCAACGCATAGGAAGGCGTACACAAGAGGACCGTAGAGCCGAAATCCTGCATGATCATGATCTGGCGTTTTGAATTCCCGCCCGATATGGGGATGACCGCTGCGCCAAGCTTCTCTGCACCGTAATGCGCGCCCAGGCCGCCCGTGAAGAGGCCGTAGCCGTAAGCGTTGTGCACCACGTCTCCCTTGTGGGCGCCGCCGGCAGCGAGCGTCCGTGCCATAAGCTCCGCCCAAGATTCGATGTCAGTCTTGGTATATCCGACGACCGTGGGCTTTCCTGTCGTGCCGGACGATGCATGGATTCTCACCACCTTTTCAAAGGGAACAGCGAAGAGTCCGAAGGGATAGTTCAGCCGGAGGTCTTCCTTTGTGGTAAAGGGCAGTTTCCTGAGATCGGCGAGACTCTTGATATCTGCCGGTCTTACCCCGGCCTCGTCCATCTTCTTGCGGTAATAGGGCACCGCGGTCGTGACGCGCTCGACAAGATTCTTCAGCCGCTTCAGCTGGAGGGCCTCAAGCGCCTCGCGCGGCAGTGTTTCGAATTCTTCGTTCCAGATCATGACATTCTCCTTAATTCCGGCTGCGAAAAAACCTCTTTGCTGCTTCGAGCCTCAACATCAATGACTGCAGCATGCCAGACATGTGCCGTAATGCGTACGCTCTGGCTGTGTTGCCTCCGGCGCTTTTCCCTCGCCCGATCCCTGTCAGCCTCTTTCTTGGGTTTGTAAAGAACCCGTCAGTAGGTCCTGCAGGGCCTCTTTCCCTTTCAGGAACGCTGAAATGTTTTTTTGCCGTATTTTCTCGGGCATCCGCTCGCTGATCACCTCAAGGAATATGTTCTCATCAAAGGTCAGCAGCGCGGCAAGGGCTCCGACCAGCACCATATTCACCGCCCTCGTTTCCCCGGCAGCCTTGGCGATGGCAAAGGCGTCAAGGGGGAAGACGGAAATCCCCCGTTGCGTCAACTGATCGATCACATCGGGGGGATAGGTATCCATACCGGTCGCAACCGGCGCCGGGAGGATCTTCTGCGTGTTGACGATGACACGGGTATCCCTATGCATATACGGGAGATAGCGCAGCGCCTCCAGCAGCTCGAAGGAGAGCACAATATCCGCTCCTCCGGGCTCTATCAGCGGTGAATAGACCTTTTCCCCGAAGCGCAAGTGCGCCACCACAGAGCCTCCCCGCTGGGCCATGCCGTGCACTTCGCTCTGTTTGATGTCATATCCGGCCTTCCTGCAGGCCGATGATATGACCTCGCTGGCAAGGAGGATTCCCTGTCCGCCAACACCGCAGAGAAAAAGGTTCGTCACCTTACCCATTGCCCGCTCCTGAAGCGACGATAGCATCAAACTTGCAAAGCGGAACGCACTGGCCGCAGCCGATGCAGATGACGGGGTTGATCGAGGAATGGCCTTTCTGAGTCTTCTTGTAGCCCATCTGTGCAGCCTCTTCCGGTGTGAGCGGCACCCATTCGATGGCAGGGCAGCCGATCTTCAGACAGGACCTGCAGCCGGTGCACTTCTTCCTCTGTACGGTATAACGCTGCACGTCTTTTTTCTTTTTTATCTCGGGCAAGAGTGCGCAGGGAGCCTTGGTGATAATGACCGACGGTTCCGGCCGCTCGATCTCCTGCCGCAGCACCTTTTCGGCGTCGCCGTGCTGGTGCGGGTCTATGGTCACCACGTGTTTCACGCCGATAGCCCTGCAGAGCGCTTCGATGTCAATGGCCGCTCCTTCGTCGCCGCAGAGCGTCACGCCTGTCGACGGGTTCGGCTGGTGGCCGGTCATGCCGGTCGTTCTATTGTCCAGGATGACGACCGTGGAGAAGCCGCGATTGTAAACGACATCGATCAGTCCCGTGATGCCCGAATGCATGAAGGTCGAATCGCCTATTACCGCAATGATCTTGCCGAGCGCATCCTTGCCCAATGCTTTTTCCATGCCGAAGGCCGTACCGATGCTCGCCCCCATGCATACGCAGGAATCCATAGACGAGAGGGGTTTGAGCGCTGCGAGCGTATAGCAGCCGATGTCTCCGGCAACGAAGACCTTGAGTTTCGCTATCGCGTGGAATATGCCCCGGTGCGGGCATCCGGCGCAGAGATTCGGGGGTCGCAGGGGTATCGGGACGGGCGCGAAGAGGTCTGCTGCAACCTCACCCGTGATCGATTTCCGCACGGCATACGAGTTAAGTTCTCCCACGGCCGGGACCAGATCCTTGCCGTGGCAAGCGAGTCCGAGCGCCCTGACATGGTTTTCGATAAAGGGATCAAGTTCTTCGACGACGAAAAGGTCTTGAACCTGTGATGCAAATTTCTTGATTAACCGGTCGGCGAAGGGATAGGCCATGCCGAGCTTAAGCACGGAGGCCTCGGGGAAGGCCTCTTTTACATAAAGGTAGGAAACTCCCGACGTGATGAACCCCCGTTTGTTGTCTGCCCATTCGATCCGGTTTCCCGGGAAAGTCTCGGCGAACTCCCGCAGACGGGCCAAGCGCTTTTCAAGCTCAACCCTGCGTTTCCGTGCATGTGCGGGAAGCATGACGAACTTCTCGGGCATTTTTTCGATGCCGAGGGTTGCAGAGGACACCTCACTACTATCGAGGCTTACCATCCCTTTTACATGCGCCACCCTCGTCGTTGTCCTGACGAGCACCGGGGTATCGAACTCCTCGCTGATCCTGAACGCTGTCTTGAGGAATTCCTTTGCCTCTGACGCATCAGAGGGTTCAAGCATGGGAACCTTTGCAGCATACGCATAATTCCGGTTGTCCTGTTCGTTTTGGGAACTGTGCATTTCAGGATCGTCCGCAGTCACGATCACCAGACCGCCCTTGACGCCGGTATAGGCAGCAGTAAAGAGCGGATCTGCAGCAACGTTCAACCCGACATGCTTCATGGTCGCCAGTGCGCGTGCACCGGCAAAAGAGGCTCCCAGGGCCACCTCGAGCGCTACTTTTTCGTTCGGCGCCCATTCGGCGTAGACGCCTGCATAAGAACAGAGGTTTTCGAGTATCTCGGTTGAGGGTGTTCCGGGATATGCCGATGCGACCTTCACCCCTGCCTCAAAGGCTCCGCGGGCGATAGCCTCGTTTCCTGAAAGCAGCACGTTGTCACCGATGTTATGCTTATTTTTCATGAGGTTATCTCAACACAAAGAGCTTTAGATTATCATACCATTCTGTTATTTTCAATCATTTCAGTATCTTATTTATACTCTTCTCCTCTGTGGTACAATAGCCATGGCTCCGGTCAATACCTACACGATGAGAGGATGTTTGTATGCAGAAACTGCTTGAGCGGAAAGGCTTTTTGTCATTTCTTTTGTTCATAAGCCTTGTTGCGATGATATCGGGATGTGTCGTTCAGTCAATAAGCCCATTCTTTACGCAGGACCTCGTGGTGGAAGTGCCGAATCTATACGGTCGGTGGATGCTCAAGAAGAGCCCGTTCGAAGAAGGAACAGACAAGCCCTGGATGTTTTCGAAAGATTCGATCATTATCCCCTGCGACAAGGGCGATGTCGCCTCGCTCTCTGCGCGGTACTTCAAGGTCAAGGACGTGGTGTTCCTTGATACGATCGCTGCCGAGCCCCAGGAAAACATAAGCCTCTGGTGGATGTTCCATATAAGCCCTATGCACACGGTTTCCAAAGTGATCCCCGGCGAAGATACACTCAGGGTGATCCCCCTCAACGCGTCATGGCTGAACGATGCTGTCAAGAATAAGAGCGTCACATTGCCGTCAGTCTGGCGTGAGGAAATGAAGGAGCACGTGTTTATGGCCTCATCGGCCGAGTGGATAGCTTTTTTAGAGAAGTACGGCAGCGACCCGGAGGCATTCCCCGACGACAATGCTTTTGTTTTTCAGCGGTCTGAACAGAAATAACGGGCGCTTCCATGCAGAGGCGCCATCCCCTCATCAAACAGCGGCAAGCAGTTTGAGAGCGTTTTCCCGAAGAACGAGAGTTTCCCGCTCCTCACCAAGGGCCAGACTCTTGAAGAGAGTGATAGCCTGCCCCTGATCCGCCCAGGGAGAATCAGAACCGAAGAGAACATGGTCCTTCGGGTGATTCAGGATGATCCGGCGGGCGATCTCCCGGTCCATGCAGTCAAGCGCGAACGAGACTTCCATATAGATCTTTTTTCCCATGATATGCTTTTCCACTTCGTCCCAGTCCTCCCATGAGCCAAGGTGCGTAGTCACCAGTTTGAGTCCCGGAAACCGATCGAGCACGCGGATGATCTTCTGCGGATCGGCCTTGCGCACCCGCTCGAAGGCCAGGTCAAAGCCCGTATGCATGACCACGATCAGTCCTTCCGCCTCAATCTGCCGGTAGATCGGGACGAGACGTTCTTCGTCGATGCTGAAGTCCTGGTAATAGGGGTGGAACTTCACTCCTTTAAAGCCTTCAGCCCTGATGCGCCGTACCTGGTCCTCTGCATCTTCAGCATCAGGATGGAGCGAAGGGAAGGGGATGATGCGGTCCGACACGATCTTTTTTGACCACAGGAGGATCGGCTCGAACTGCGACGGCCTCGTCGCAATGGAACAGATGACGCTCTGATCGATGCCGCACCTGTCCATGGATTCTATCAGCGAGGATACTTTGCCATCGAGGTACGCGTTAATGTCGTACATCTTTTGCCCCTCCTCGAGGAGGGCCTGCACCGCCCGTTCGGCGAGGGCATCGGGGAATGCATGCGTATGAAAGTCAATGATTTCGCTCATCCCTATTCCATAAAAAAAGGTGCATTAGTATAGGAGATAGGCATGGGTAAATTCAAAGAATCAAGGCTGGGAAAGCCGATCGAAGAGAGCGTATGCTGGCGCTCTTACTTCTTCATCTGGGCCTTCATCGTATCAAGGTAACCGATGAATACATCCGGTTCTATGTGGTCTATGAAGCACATCTTCTTTCCCGACGGGTCTTTCAGAATGTTCATGTCATAATCGAGGAAGAGCATGAGGCAGTCGTTCTTATAGTCGTACTTGTTGCCGAGATCTTCCTCCTCTTTCGAGATGGGTTTCGTCAGGTCTATAAAGATCGGGACGAAATCGTCATTGATCTTCTTGGCGATCTGGGGGTCGCTGTAGATGAACTTCTCGAGCTTCTCGCACCGCGGACAGCCCTTGCCGAAGAAAAAATCCACGATAACGGGTTTTTTTTCGGCCTTTGCCTTGGCCATGCCGTCCTTCAGAGAGAACCATTGGACATCACCACCGACGGCAACGGCAGATGTGCAGAGGAAGAGTGAGAACAGAATAGACATAATCAGTGTCTTTTTCATGGTAGCGACCTCCCGCTGTCTGTTACGTTTACGACTTATTCTAACACAGGAGTCAGTGTTTGCGACATGAAACTGCCTTTATGATCGTGAAGGGGTAAGCTCTCCGGAACCGGTAGTGAGCACGAAAGCACGCCGGTGGTTTACAATCAGATATCGTGATACAGGATATCATTGACCTTCTTGAACAAGACCGGGAGATGCAGCTCCAGGTTGCGGGCAAGCGATATATCGGGCCTACGCAGGAATGCCGTCGTGAAGCAGAACTTGGCCATGGATTGCGGAACGTTCTGGAAGAACGGGGAATCACCGGGTTATTCAGCCACCAGGCAGCGGCAATTGCGTCGGTCAGAAGGGGCGAGAATGTCGTGCTCATGACCCCGACCGCAAGCGGCAAGAGCCTTGCCTATAGTATCCCGGTCCTGGAGGCGATCATTGCAGAGGGAACTACCCGGGCGCTTTTCATATTTCCGCTTAAAGGTCTTGAACAGGACCAGGTGAAGAACCTGAACGACTTGTCCGAAGCCCTGGGCCTGGGCCCGGTCGGTGAGGTCTACGACGGCGACACGCCGGCGGAGAGGCGGCGTGAGATTCGTGAGAACCTGCCGAGTGTCATTTTTACGAACCCCGACATGCTTCACCTTGCCTTCCTGCCGTTCCACAGGAAGTGGGAGGGACTCTTCAGGAGCCTCAAGTACGTTGTTATAGACGAGATCCACACCTACCGGGGCGTCTTCGGCTCTCATGTGGCACAGGTGCTGCGGAGGCTGAGGAGGATCTGCTCCCACTACGGCGCATCGCCTCAGTTCATATCAGCATCAGCCACGATAGCGAATCCCGGAAGCCTTGCCGAGGACCTCATCGGCTTGCCCTTCTCCGTAATTACTGAGAGCGGAGCCCCTTCAGCCGGAAAGCATTTCTATTTCATGAGTCCGATCGAAAGCGCCTATACCCTGGCTACGAAGCTTTTTGTGCAGAGCATGCGCGCCGGCAACAGGACCATTGTTTTCACCAAGGCACGGAAGATCACGGAGTTGATCTATACATGGGCGCTGAACTATGCGCCGGAGCTCAGGGAAAAGATCAGCCCGTACCGGGCAGGGTTCCTTTCGGAGGAGCGGCGAGAGATCGAGGAGCGGCTCTTCTGCGGTGAACTGCTCGGCGTAGTCTCGACGAGCGCTCTCGAACTCGGCGTGGATATCGGCGGTCTCGACTGTTGCATCCTCTGCGGCTATCCCGGATCGGTTTCGAGCACCTGGCAGCGCGCAGGACGCGTCGGCAGGCAGAGCGCGGAATCCCTGGTGATCCTTGTGGCTATTCAGGACGCCCTTGATCATTATTTCATGCGGCACCCCGGCGAGTTTTTCACAAAGAGCCATGAGGCTGCGGTCATAGACCCTTTCAACGAACATATCATGAAGAAGCATCTCCTCTGTGCTGCGGCAGAGCTGAACCTGCGTCACGATGAGGATGTATTTGATATGCAGAAGGCTTCTCCTGTCATTGCCACACTCGTTTCAGAAGGGCTGCTCGTATCCGGAAAGAAAAGCGGGATATGGTTCAACCCGGTCAAGATGCCGCAGAAGGATGTGGGAATACGGGCGGTCGGCGAGCGGTTTGCCCTGGTCAGCGAGGCCGGCAAAGTCATCGGCGAGGTCAGCGGTGCACGGGTATTCAGAGAGGCCTTTCCCGGGGCCGTGTATCTGCATAGGGGAAAACAGTACCGGGTGATGGAGCTCGACATCAAGAAGAAAAAAGCCGTCTGCAGGGCCGTTAACCTGAACTATTATACGCAGCCGGTCAGCGGTGACACGACCCGGATAATTTCAACGCGTGAAACGAGGAGGTTTGATGACCGTGCTTTTGCCTGGGGCCGCCTCAGGATCGTGCAGAAGGTCATGGGATACGACACGAAGCGGGTAGCGGACGGCAAATGGATATCCACGACCCCGCTTGAACTCCCCGATCATACCTTCGAGACCGAGGGGCTCTGGACCGTGCTGGACCGCGATACGGAACGGGAGATAGAAGGCCGCGGCTTCGATCTGGGCGGCACGCTGCATGCGGTGGAACATACGGCGATCGCCTGCTTGCCGCTCTTCGCGCTGTGCGATCGGGGCGACATCGGTGGGCTGAGCCATACCGGATTCCCTGATTTCAACCTTCCCGCAATCTTTATCTACGACGGACATGAAGGCGGTGTGGGGCTCACGCGAAGGGCGCTGGATATTATTCCGGAGTGGCTGGCAGCGACGCTGCGGATACTTGAGGAATGCCCCTGCGAGAGCGGCTGCCCCTCATGCGTGCAGGATGCGCAGTGCGGCAACCGCAACCAGCCTCTTGACAAGCAGGGGGCGAAGTGGCTGCTCAGGGAGTGGGTGGAAACAGGAGATTAAGGGCAGGTCGCTTCAAGAACGCCGTAAACTGCTGCCAAGACAGATTCGTAGCTTTAATATGTCATGCCCGATTGGCACTGTCCTACTTAGGACAGTGCCAATCGCTTATAAAATGCGAGAAATCATGATACTACGTTACGTCAAAATTAAAACTCATAGTTGATGATTCTCGGAGAAAAACAGGTGCAGCTTTCCAGTCTTTGCCTATCAATTGGCGCGCAAAAATATTAACAGCCCTCTTTTCAATATCAAAGTGATAAATCTGATAATGGCGCGGCCATTCGGGAGGCCGATCCATGGCTTCCACAGAGACTGTCCCAGCACCAAACTTGCGGAATTTGGCTCCATTAATCTCAATCTCTGAAAAATGCATTCTTGCTTGATGAATGTGGCCGTGTAATAGCAAACAAAAACCAGAATTATGCAATTTCCTAACAACATCATCATCGTGAGAAGGGTCATTCGGTGCAGCAGTAAGTAGTGCATGGTGCCAGACTGCCAATCGTATAATGTTAGGAGGAAAATTACGTCGCTTAATTTCGTATAATGCTTCCTCTATCGTCTCCAGGTGCAGCAATCCGCGATTTTTTCCTTCTTCGGTATGGTCGGTGCCTTCTGCACTATTAAATCCTATCACCACCATATGTCTTGAGGCCACCATGTCATAAATTTGAAACATTTTATTTCGCTCTAATTGAAATCTGCGGTTTCCATAAAATCGCTCAAAAAAATCTTTGAATGGGGTAAAGCGATAGTTATAATAATCAATCATACCACTGTTCTTATCACCGTCGTTTACATCTTCGAAAGGGTTGACACCATATGACAACCGTGAAAAAAAACGATTTACGTCATGATTCCCTGGTACAATAATAATTTGATTCTCACGGTCATCTATTTCGAGTAATTGTTCAAGGGCTCGTAAAAAGTCCGCGGCCACACGGTACCCTTGGAGTTTGCCCTTATTAGTAATATCACCGCTAACAACAAGTACGTTAGGGGGGGGTAAACCAAGCGTCTTACTATAATTTTCTTCTATATCCCGTTTTAGTGAGTTATACGTTGATTCATATTCCTGAAAAAAATCGGCGTCTGCGACGTTAGAACCAAAATGAACATCCGAAATATGTAATACTACAGGACTTTTCCTATAGCTGGCCATATAATTCCCTGCCCGGGGCAGTTCCGTGTTGTTGATCACGTCATCTAAAAATTGAGGAGACTTAAGATATTCTTCTGCCTGGCGCAGGCTCAAAAAAAACTGAGCAGCAACAAAGATATCTTCATTCGGGTCTGACATATGTCTTGCTACGGCCCCAGAATCTTTCTGCAATTGCAATAAATGTTTGACTAAACAACAAATCGATTTATTGTAGGCAGGTTTCCGATACAGCGTTAAAGCAAATAATACCCATGCTGGCGTAAAAATAATATAGGGCGTGTTTAATTCGCGACCAGCTCTTGGCAGTATTTCCGGCTCAAATACCTGACTTGATGAAATATGCTTTATGAGAAAATTGGCATATTTTGCCTTAATGTCATCATGTACTGCATGACTTTCGCTAAGCTGAAATATCGCGAGGGCGAAGGCCGCACTAGCAATCGGATAATATTTCTCTTCTCCAGGGGGTATATCGCTAGCCGGGTTGAAATCAAAGGAAAGTATCCATTTAACAGCCTTTTCAATAGCCATTCGTGCGCTTTGGTCATCTTTCTTAAGAAGGTGACTCAGCCCCAAAACTGATAAAAAAGTAGGGAGTAGAGCCGGGCCAGCCATTGCTTCTGCGCCACACGTTCTTGCATAAGCTTCAGCGGCATGCCCCCAACCACCTTCTGTCGATTGTAGCGCGATGAGTTGTTCTTTAGCTTTATTCTCAGCTACGGCAACACCCTTTTTAATATTGGCAAATGCCAGTAAAGGCCACGCGAAAAGACGGGTCATTGCCGGTGTATTCGGGTTTTCAATCATTTTCTGCAAGAAACTGATAGCCTTGAGAGCATTCTGAGAAGTTGATTTGTTGAAACAAGAAAGAGCTAGCGAAGTGGCAGTTATGCGATACAAATTACTGCCCACTGGACCCCATGTCCCGTCAGCATGTTGCTGGGCCAGAAGGAAATTCAATGCCTTTTGCTTAGCCTGTTGAATCCTATAGCCCATAAAATCTGCGGCTCCTTAGCCGGCTTAATTGATATTTTGGATCATCTACTATCTGTTGCCATTTTTTCAAAACATCTGCCTCAAAAATGGAGCCTATGTCAAGATAATATCTGTGATTTTGTGGATCAACAGTATAGACGGTTCCATTATGGTTTACGAATAAATATGCCCTACTTCTTTCAGTAATGGTCGCACTTTCAATTTCAATCCGCGGGAAGCTAGTCTTGATTCTTGCGGCAACATTTGAGTACGCGGCGTCATCAACATTAAAGCGATCGTTATGTTTGAGCCCATCCTGCATGGGCCAAAACTGGTAGAGACTCCACACAGCAATGTTGTAATTTGATAGTAGGTAGCCAATATTTATAACATCTGCTAAATTCAACCTTGAAACCACAGTATTTATTTTTATACCGATCGACAATTGCGACAACTTATGCAGCCATTCCATAACAATCTTGAAATGCCCTGGCGCAGCCCTCATTAGCTCATGACTTTCTCTGCGGCCTCCGTCTAAAGGCAAACCGACCAAATTGACATACTTGAGTAAAGAATAAATATGTGCCTGTTTCAATGATTTTGCATTTGTGTCGACCTGAATGAACCGCTTACCATCATGTAACATTGCCAACAAATCTACAATTGACCGAAACATAAACGGATCGCCGCCGCCAATAGTTACTGCTTCGGGATTTAATGCGATAATCGCTTCGACAACCTCAATAACCTTCTTGTCACCAACTTCTGAGCCGTCAAATGGAACATAACAAAATGGGCAGGCCATATTACACCGACCCGTAAAATTCAATATGATTCGATAAACTTTAGCCATTAAAGAATTAAGAAATGGGCTTACTCCTCCCTTAAGTTTACACAACGCACATTTCGGCAATTGTGTGGAGAGCGACGCAATAAAAAAGACCACTTCACGGTCAGCTAGGTAGCCGCCTAGTCAGATTACCGTCTACCTGAAAAGGATTTAAAGCATAAAAAGTTGTTCGCTTTGAAGTATTATAGAAGCACGCTCGTCTTCTTTTTTGTAACGAAAATATTTGGAAAGCTTCAATTTCTGACCCTGATAATGCGAACAAAGGCTCTCTCCGTATAGAATATCCGGCATTTCCGAGTTATTGAAGAAAACCATACGGAACATCACTTGGCCATCCTGAAGGAAAAAAGGCACATCGTGGACTCGCATTTCAACTACGATATGAGCACCCAAAGGTCTGTTTTGGCAAAGACCAAACCCGCTATCAAAAAAGCCTGCGTAATGACTCCGAAATTCACCAAAATCAGTATCGTAAGCAATCAATTCAGCTGATAGGTCCGGTGGAATGATAACTCGCTCACGCGTAGCAAAAAGATAGAAGTCACCAGGCTGCAAAATAAGGCCACTGCCCTTTGATGATCTAATCGGTTCCCAATAGGTATTGTGATCATAGTGTTGCTCCAATCCGAGATCTATTGGAGGTGTATTAGCCTTGGCTCTATATCCGATAATTGATGAGGAAGTGCGCCCATGCAAGGAAACGCTAAAAAGTAGCCCCGAATCTATTACTTTCATATGATGGTCCAAAGAATTACGAGGAACTACATCATCAATTCGAGTTCTAAGTGCCTCATCACGTAATAAAGGGTCACCCGTATAGAGTCTCAATTGTGACAAGCGGTCACCTGGTCTAACAATAATCGGAAAAGACTTCGGAGAAATCTCAAGAAACAACGGGCCCTTATATCCAGCTGGTATAATATCAAATTTTGTAGTTTTATCGCATATCACCCTCGCAAAAACATCAATGCGTCCAATTGAACTTTTTGGATTTGTTCGCCCTGATATTTCCGGCGGCAAGTCAAGATGCTCAACCAATTCAGCAATATAAACACTGCCAGGGTGTAACACAATTCCGGCGGTGATATCTTCGAACGTTTGTAACTTCAGTGTCCGCAAGCGTGAGTGTATGATATTTTGCCCTGGCAGAAAGCTAGAGCGTACTTGATGGACAACTTTGCCAATTCTCAAATCAATACTGGCTGGCTGTAATTGCGAAGCTTCCACATGGGGATTCCCGTAAATATAGCTGAGTTTGCAAAAATTTGCGAGGGTTTGACGCACGACCACACCAGCGTGCAGCTCATTGTGTGCTTCTTGAATAACGTTTTTAGATTTGTTGACCACTTACCCTCTTGTCAAGAGTCATTTCGCCCAATCGTAAGATTATACTCTAAACGACTTTATAAATCGTTTTTGTCGCGAAAATTGGCTTATATTGCTTTGCCGCCATTGTACCCGGTGCTCACAATGATATTGTCTTTGGTGACCACGGCACCGTATTTTCTCCTGAGGCAGGTCGCACGCGCCGCCACAGCCTTTGCTATGGCGATGAAATAGGCGTCCCAGCCAGGCCTGAGGTATTTCTTCTTTTTGGTCGATGATTTCTTCCTCATGAGGATAGTATTATAAAAAAACAGAGAACGCTTTATCTACAACAGCCCATGAACACACCAGATCAAACCAGCAGACCTCATGGAGGAAACCGTGCCGAGGCTCAGAGCTTCTTCAGGAGCGTGCAGCACACCCTTCCGGTCAGGCTTCTCATCAAGGGCTTTCTGATGGCTACACATTACCTGCCGGTTTGGCTTCTCAGGGCAGTGGGGTCTATTGTGGCCGTTATCTTCATACTATGCAATGCCGACAACTACCGGGCCATACGAAGAAACATGTCGAAGATACGGCCGGGGTTGTCGTCACGTGCCTATGCCTATCTCGCATACGGCGTTTTCAAGGACTATGCACGGTACCTCATAGATCTTTTCCATCTGAGTCACGATCCCCGGCGCATCGACCGTTATACCTTCACGATCACCGGCATGGAGAACCTCGAGCAGGCATTGTCGTCGGGAAGGGGAGTCATACTTCTCGCCTCGCATCTCGGCAACTGGGAACTCGGGAGCCTCAAACTCCGGCTAAAGAACAGAAAGATGCACGTGGTCTTTTCGCCGGACAGTTCATCGCTGCTGGAGTCCCAGAGGAGCTTTCTGCGGTATGCTGACGGTGTGCAGGAGGTACCGCTGCGGGATGGCGGCTTCTCGTCGCTCAGACTGCTGCGGGTCCTTCAAGAGGGTGGCGTTGTGGCGCTGCAGGGGGACAGACTTACCTTTGACAGCGGCATCGCCGTGACGTTTTTCGGTCATGAGGCGCTGTTTCCCAAGGGACCCGTGAAACTGGCGCTGGTATCCGACAGTATCATGCTGCCGGTCTTCATTCCCATAACGGGGTATAAGTCATATGAGATCATTGTTGAGGCTCCCGTGTACATGGAGACCGGTGAAGGTCTGACCGATGAAGTGGAGACAAATCTGCAGAAAATAATTACAATATTGGAAAAATATGTCAGCCGCTATCCGACACAGTGGTTTACGTTCATGCCATTTTGGGAGGAAGACAAGAAGGAGCTTGCAGTCAAATAGATGAAAGTGCATCTGATCTACCCTGATTGGGGACATTTCCCGCTTGTGTATAGAAGGTACATCCAGGTGATGGGTCCTGCTATTGTGGCTTCTCTTACACCGCCTGACGTAGAAGTTGTCTTCACGGATGAAAGGCTTCAGCCCATTGATTTCGATATGGACTGCGATCTTGCTGCCATCTCGCTGATGACCAGCCAGGCAAACCGCGCCTATGAGATTGCCGGCATATTCAGACAGAAGGGGGTGCCGGTTGTGCTTGGCGGGGTGCATGTATCGCTCATGCCGGAAGAGGCGTTGGCACATGCGGACGCGATCGTGATCGGAGAGGCAGAGCATTCCTGGCCCGAGCTGATCCGGGATTTCAGGAACGGCGTTCTCAGAAGTACCTATTTCTGCAGGAAACCTGCAGAAGATATCCCGTTTCCTCGCTGGAGTATCTTCGACCGCTCTGTTTACCTGCCAATGAACTCTTTGCAGATTTCGCGGGGCTGCCCAGTCAACTGCGAAATGTGTTCTGTTCCCCAGACCTACGGCACGGAATTCAGGATGGCAGATAGTGCAAAGATTTTGGAACAGATCGGCAAGCTGGACGACTATCTTTTCCTTATCAATGACAACCTGCACCTTGCGAAGAGGAGGGTCCGAAAATTCCTGGACGGACTTGCAGCGACCGGCAAGCAGTGGGTCGGCCTTGCGCCGCTTTCGGTGGCAGATGATACCGCATACCTTGATTTGCTCAAGAGGACGAACTGCTGGGCTATGTATATTGACCTGAGTCCCTGGATATCGGCAGGCCTGAATGAGCGGATCAGCCCTGCACAGGTAGCGAAGGCTGCTATGCTGCTTGATCGCATTCGGGAGCGGCAGATCAAGGTCATAGCATCCTTCGTCTTCGGGTTTGACCATGATCGGCATGACGTTTTCGACCGGACCGTCGGGTTTGCCAGGGCGAACGGCATTGAAGAGGCTGAGTTCCATATCCTTACCCCGTATCCGAGGAGCAGGCTCTACGAGAGGCTTGAGGCAGAGGGGCGCATCGAGACACGGGACTTCTCACAATATGCGACATCCGCTGTTGTCTTCCGGCCTGCAAACATGTCTGCCCGTGAGCTCTATGACGGATATATCCATGCCTGGCAAGAGTTCTACCCGAAAGAAACGCACGAGGAGACGGATAAGGGATTGGTGGTCAAGACATTCGCCTGCTTCCCGCTGGACAGGACAGGACTGGGCTATGTGGCCGCTGGAGGGTGGAGCGATGCTGTTCGCAAGAAGAAAGCGGAGGTAACCGCATAGATGCTGCGTATACTGAAACCCTTTGTGCTCTCGAGGTTTCTCTACGGGCTGGTGCAAGTCATGTCACTGAGCAGCCAGCATGCGCTCATCTCATACCTGAATATTGCGGAGAAGGCGACGACCCGCGACCATTACAAACGGGCGATCAGAAGCATCCGCGAGATGTGGATGAACGGCCATCCGAGCCTGAACGTGGCGATGAAGGTCCTTCGCAACACCAGCCCCCGCCACAAAAAACAGATCATCAAGTGCTTTATTATGAACCAGCTCCTTATCGGGAGCACCAGGCGTAAGGCTTTTTCCGACGGCTCAGGCGGTTTCTATCCCCCCGGGCTCCTGGTGATCAGCCCTTCTATGAAATGCAACCTCAATTGTTTTGGCTGCTATGCCGGCATGTACAAGAAGGACGAAGATCTGCCCTACGACGTGATCGACCGCGTGTTGACCGAGGCGAAGGAGATGGGAGTCTACTTTATTGTGGTTTCGGGAGGGGAGCCATTTTTCCGGAGGGACCTGCTCGATCTTTTCGAGAAGCATCATGACATGGCTTTCCATGTCTTTACGCATGGAGGACTTCTTGATGAACGGCTTGTGACGAGACTCGCCGAACTCGGCAATGTCCTGCCGGCCATAAGCGTTGAAGGGTTTCGGGAGGAGACGGACAGACGCAGGGGAAAGGGCCATTACGACCGTGTTATCCGGGCGATGCACCTGCTGAAGGATGCGGGCGTGCTCTTCGGCTATTCAACGACCATGACGCGGCAGAACGCCGATATTGTCGTTTCCGACGAATTTGTTGACCACTGGATGGCGCAGGGCACGACCGTTGGGTGGTACTTCCTCTATACGCCTGTCGGGAGGGAGCCGAATTGGGAACTCGTGCCGACACCGGAGCAGCGGGACACGCTGAGGGAACGGGTAGCATATTTCCGCAGGACCAAGGAGATGCTTTTCGGCGATTTCTGGAACGACGGCCCGGTAGTAGGCGGCTGTATTGCCGGCGGCAGGAAATATTTCCATATCAATTCGAAGGGTGATGTGGAACCCTGCGTTTTCTGCCATTTCGCCCTGCACAACATCAAGAAAGTGAGCCTGCAGGAGGCTGTCACCTCGCCGCTCTTCAAAAGGATCCAGGCATACCAGAAGACGCATGATAACAAGTTGCGGCCCTGTATGATCATCGATCACCCCGAAGTTTACCGGGATGTCTGCAAGATGCCGGGTGTCTATTTCACACATCAGGGTGCAGAGAATATCGTCGAGGGTTTTGCCGAAAAGATTGATGAGTATGCTGTTACCTACGGGGAGCTTGCTGACAAGGCGTGGAACGAGCGACACTGCAAGGATTAGCGATAATTATTTTCGATCCCGGCATGTACGGATGCTGACATCGGAGACAAGATGACGACCGGATATAACCGTGACGGAGAACTCTTGCCCACAGACCATGATGGACTGTATGATTCGGCCATCCCAGCGAAGCCTTTATCGTTGTTGTCCTGCTGTTCCGCATGCAACGCGGTCGGTTCTACAGGCGGTTGCGGATCTTGAGCATTTCTGATTTTCCTGGAATGTGTTCCGGGGCAATGATAAAATAATGCATATTTCCGGCAGGGACGGACAGATGGACGACAGGATAGGAACTCCTTCCACACCCTCTTCCTGACCGCCATCCGGAAGCACCGGAGGGTGTTCTCAGGCAAGCGGGGAACAAAGCGCAAGCGAGCTGCATTCGCCGGGACCAGTTGCCGGCGACTCTAGACCTTTTCTCGCGGATACGGAAGCAATCAGGAGCTCCATCAAAAAGAAATATGCAGAAGTTGCCGTCTCGGCTGGCGGTAAATTTGCTTATCCGACCGGCAGGACCGGTGCAGAGACGCTGCAGTATGATCGTGAAGCTATTCGGCAAGCTCCATCGGGCCTCATCGAATCGTTTTGTGGTGTCGGCAATCCGTTCTCGTTGGGGGAGATACCGCCGGGATCTACGGTACTGGATGTCGGCTGCGGCGCCGGCTTCGACCTCTTTGTTGCAGCCCGGCTGGTCGGCAGGGCAGGACGTGTCTGTGGCATAGACCTGACAAAGGATATGATAGATCGCGTGGTCTTGCATCTTGATAATGCCGGCATCACAAATTATGAGGTTAGAACGGCTAATGCTGAGGAAATCCCCTACCCGGATAACTTCTTTGATGTCGCGATCTCAAACGGCGTTATTAATCTTTCTCCCTTTAAGCTGACCTGCTTCCGCGAAATATATCGGGTGCTGAGACCCGGTGGTCGCATACAGTTCGCTGATATGGTATTGGAGCATGACCTGCCGGCCGGGGTGAAGGACAGTCCCGAAGCCTGGTCGCAATGAATCGGGGGTACGGTCCCCGTTGGTGACCAACTGGAACTGATGCAGGAGGCCGGGTTCAGAGACGTCGTATACATCGGGATGACGGGCTTCCGAACGTCTCCCTTCACCGCTGGTGCCTTGTTCCGCGGGTATAAGCCAACATCAGGCGCAGCAAGAATATAAGATCAGCCCGCGAGCTAATCGCCAAACCTGAAGATCAGTTGCACAACCTTCTTAATGATCGCCCTGACAGACCTTTTTTTTCGCGACCCATACAATGAAGGATAGATGGTCAGTCGGCCGTCTCTGTCGACCTCGAAAGTTCTGTTTGCCATAAGTGCATTATATCAGGGAATGAGCGGGGAAGGATTAAGTTTTGTTCATTTTCCGGTCTTGATTGAGCAATGCATTATTGCTGCGGAAAAGGATCAATCTCCAAGAAATATGCGTTCTGTATCCCCCTAAGCGCAGCGCTGGAGCACAGAAATTCGACTCCTCTGCGCGGGATGAGACGCGCATGCCGAGAAACGCTGCTCCTTTAGCGATGAAGATACCTTCCGACGTCTTTCTTAAATTAGACCAACTTTGATACTATCAATCATGCAGGGGATGAGAACCACCGGAATGTTGCATGCTGGAGCATGGGTTTCCGTTGTGTGCCTCATGATCTTGTCGTTGATTTCAGGATGTGCACCAAAAAAAGAGATCGTACGACAGCCCGCCATCGAACCGCATGCCGGACCTGTTACCATTGAAATCCTGAAACAGTCCATCGGGTTCAGGGACATCAAGACAATTAAGGCGCTGACTGATGTACGGGTGTATAAATCAGGTGAGCCGGGGGGGAGCTTCAGCGGTGTCTTCGGCTACAAGGCTCCCGACTTGCTGAAAACGGCATTCTTCGGTCCCTTCGGTCTCACGGTTTTGGAAATGCTCGTCACGCCGGAGATCATCCAGGTGTATGTTCCGTCCAAGAACCTTATTTATGAGATGCTGTCTCCAGGATTCTCTTTCTCATCTTTTAAGCACGATAGCAGATTCCGGTATGTGATGCAGGAGGAGGAGGACGTTTACGCACTCTCTGCCTATGATGCCACCGACGCGCGCACCGCCCCTACCATGAAGTACCTCTTCGACAAAACATATCTGCTGAACAGGAAGATCATCCTGTACCGTTCAGCGGAACAGGCGGTGACGCTGTCGTTCGAGAACTACAATGGCGCGGTGCCGGAGCTTACCCGACTTTCCTTCAGCAATGGCACCGTGATGGAGGTGACGTTCCGGGAGCCGGAGTTCGACACCGCGATCCCTGACAGTTACTTCGGAAGGATCGAACATGCCGGCAATGACATTCTGCCGTTTCAGGATCTCCTCAGGCGCTTTGCACCAAGCCAATAACTGGTGTTTATTGCAAGATAGGGCAGAACATTCCGCAGTTCTGCGGGCATGCGCCTCAGGATGGAGGCGAGCGAATAGGTCTTCATATAGGATTCAGCTGTTTTCCGGTGCAGCTCCTCGATCGAAATATTCTTCGGAGCATACACGATGTTGTAACGGTCATATTTCTCCCAGTCGCGGTGGAGGATCCTGCCCTGATCCGACATCGTCTCAAAAAGTCTCGTCCCGGGGAAAGGCGTAAGCTTACAGTAATTGGCTGCCTCAAGCCGGTTCTTCTGCACGAACTGGACCGTGTTGTCGAAGATCTCGTCCGTGTCATGATCGAAACCGAAGATGAACGACCCGTGTATGCCGATGCCATGCCGCTTTATCTCCCCTATGAGTTCTTCATACTGTTCGCGCTTTCTGAGCTTTCTTACGTCGCCGGAGTTCAGGGTATTGATGCTCTCAAAACCGATGAGCAAGCCGGCGCAGCCGCTTTCTGCGGCAAGCCTGAGCAGTTCAGTGTCCCGTGCTATGTCGACGGACGTCTGCGCCACCCATCGCTGTTTAAGGGGTTTCATGGCGGTGAACAGATCTCGTGCATATGCAGGATTCCCGGCAATATTGTCGTCGACGAAGACTGCGATATTTCTCCGGTATCCCCTGAGCTCCGCAATGATCTGACCTATGGGCCGGCAGCGGAGCTGCATGCCGAAGAACTGGGTAGAGGAGCAGAAGGAACACCCGTAGGGGCAGCCCCGGGACGTCTGGAAGGTGCGCGGCACGTAGTACCGCCGCTGATGCAAGACGTTCCATCTCCCCGCCGGTATCCGTGACGGGTCTGCGAAGGATTCAGCGCGGTATTGTTGCTGCAGTCTGTTCGAGAGGAAGTCATCAAGGATCAGTGGCCATATCTCTTCAGCTTCGCCGATCAGGAGGGAATCGGCATGAAGAAGCACTTCTTCCGGCATGACCGAAGGGTGGATGCCGCCCATAATGACCGCAGCACCTTTTGTTCTGAAGATTCCCGCGATCTCATAGGCGCGTTTCGCATTCGATGAGTTCGTCGAGAGAGCGACGAGATCAGCGGGATAGGCGAAATCAATGTCATCGACAAGCTCATCGGTTACTTTGATGTCGAATCGCTCCGGCGTGAGTGCGGCAAGGATAGCAAGAGACATCTGGGGCAGTACAAACGCAGCCCGCCGTTTTCTCCATATATCCTGGCTGCGGCAGGGCGCGATGATATAAAGCTTGTTCTTCATGGTGAGAGCATATCACAAATTCCCGGACCGGCGAAACAGACCGTCACGGTCTCCCTCTGGTATACTTACTGCCATCATGAGCATGGTGATCGGTCTCCTTGCGGGTATGTTTGGCGGGCTCGTCGGGCTCGGCGGCGGTGTGATCATGATACCGCTTATGGCCGGCATACAGAAATTATCGCAGCACAGGGCGCACGGCACAAGCCTCGTTGCCCTGGTCTTTACCGGTTTGGCCGGTGCTGCAACCTATTTCCTTGAAGGCTCAGTTGATATCTCGGCGTCCATGCTCCTTGCGGTCACCGCGATCTTTACTGCACACGCGGGAGCAAGGTTTGCCCATGCCCTGGCCGAATACAAGCTCAAGCGCTCTTTCGGGGGATTCCTGATCTGTGTCGCTATACTTCTGCTGGCGAAACCGCATCTGCCGACCCTCGTGCTTTCCAGCAGCGCATGGTATAAGGCCGGGGTTCTTCTCGTGACCGGCATATTCACCGGGTTCCTCTCCGGCATGATGGGTGTCGGCGGCGGCTCGATCATGGTGCCCGCCATGGTGCTTTTCATAGGTATGGGGCAACATGCCAGCCAGGGCACATCGCTTCTTGCCATGGTCCCGGCGGGAAGCGTCGGCGCGTACACGCACGCAAAACTGGGCAACGTCGAGGCGAGGCTGCTTACCGGCCTCATTCCGGGTGTCGTGATCGGCACCTATCTGGGCGGCAGGCTTGCGCATGTGCTCCCTGACAGCGCGCTGAGGATAGTATTTGCTGCTGTCCTGATCTGGACCGGTGGACGCTATCTCGTGGCAAAGGCACCTGAGATGAAAATCATTGAGAATAATGAGAAGACGTGGGAAAATAAAGCATCATGATACCCTCCGGCAACAGGAGACGGCATAGAAGATTTTCCGTAGATTTCATGGAGATCGAGGGAAGGGCGAGCTTTACGAGCGATATTGCTATCCGCGACCTCAGTGTCGCCGGCGCATCCATCGTCACTGACCGCAGGCTCGTGAAGGGAAGCGAATACAGCCTGAATATCTCCGACCGTGACATGGATATTACCGTGAACGGTATTGTGAAATGGAGCTCGGTCTTATACCCGACGGGAAGTCATCCTGATGAGGCGCGCATGAGATACGCCGCCGGTATGCAGTTCTCGCTTCTTTCCGATGATGAGATGCAGGCCCTTGCGCGGTTTATCGAGCGGCATTTCATCGACCGCCACACCGTCGTCACTATCCCTGAAGTAAGCGGTTCCCGCTTCCGTATTCGGTTCCATCTCGATCATCAGGAAATAGCCATGATGAAGGTCGACGAAACATATCGGATCAAGCAGATCAGTATGGGGGGCATGTCGATTGAAAGCGATCACGCCTTTGAGCGGGAGACGCGGCTTCACATGGAATTAGCCATGCCGGAGAATATATCCCTGGATTTTGTGGGTAGGGTCACCTCCTGCATGCCGTCGTCTGAAAAGCCGACACATTTTGACATAGGTATCGAATTTAGAAAGATGCCGGAGCAGAGCAGAACAAAGCTCAAAGAGTTCATCCGCAGGCTCTATCTCGAGGACGCCGGCTTTACCTCCTAATCCTCACCGTCACATTCGCAGGATGCGCCATCGGCATATGAAAAGAATTTCACATCCGGCTGCCGCGTGCGGACTTATCGCTGCCGGGTAAACGGTTGCTATGATTTCTCTAAACGATTGTGATACCATATTCATAATTCCTTTTCTCTCCGCTGGAGGACGGACTGCCTATGGAACCGGTCAAAGTTATTATGCGGTTCATTAATGGAAGGCTCATCAAGGGGTACACCAGCGATTTCTATCCGAATAAGCCTTTATTTCGAGTACGGCCTGCAGATGCTGATCCGGTCGACGCGGGCATTGAGGTTTTTGTTAAAGAGCTGAAGGCAGTTTTCTTTGTTAAGGATTTCACCGGCAATCCTGACTATCAAGAGAGAAAAGACTTTGACGGAACCCGGCAATCCGTGGGACGGAAAATGGAAGTGACCTTTTCGGACGGTGAGGTGCTGGTCGGCTCGACCATGGGTCACGATGCGAAACGCCCGGGATTTTTCCTCTATCCCGCAGACCCGGAGTCTAATGCCCTGCGCGTATTTGTCGTATCTTCAGCGGTGAGCAGCTATCGCTATCTGAAGTAGTCTGCGCAGGCCCACTAATCCGTTTATTTTTTTATCCCTGCGGCGTAAGGGAGGTTCCTCACGGGCGGATACCTGCTTTCCGGTCAGCTGTTTCCCTCAAGCGAACAGCTGTTGCGCTGTATCATGCCGTCATGAGAAACGGCTCCTTTGTCGAGAGCCCATGACTGACTCACGTTCGCATCTCTACATGCCGCAATGGGCGTCTTTACCCTTCGCTTTTGTCCCGTTTTTTTTCAACACCTCGGAGAAAACGGGTTCAGCCAGTGCCGGAGTCATAAAGTAAATGCCGTATCAAGAGCGCCATCCTCCTCTTCGGGGATGCGCTATCACAGACATCATACGGCGTATGAGCATCTGCCGCGGACCGCGAGAGCTGCATCATTTCTTCGGAGGAGCCAGCGCCAGTTTCAGCACAAGGATGCTGATCCGGTAAAAATCCCTGACCGGTCTGAAGTTCGTCTTATAGTCGCGGTGATAGATAGCCGAGACGGGCACGGCATGTATTCTGAAACCGGCTTTGCCTGCCTTGATGAGCGCCTCGGTCTCTGTTTCAAATCCGGATGTTTCGAGCGCTATACCTTCTAATACCTCCCGCCGGTACAGACGGAACCCTGATTGCGTATCATCTATCTTGCATCCAGCTGCCCTTGATATGCAGAATATGCCGATCTGATTTGGTATATACCGGTAGCGCGGTATGGCTGTCTTATCCCATAACCGTGCGCCTATGATGACATCTCCTGCATCAGCATCGTAAGCCGCGAGCAACGCAGCGATCTCCTCGGGGGCGTGCTGCCCGTCTCCATCGAGGGTGAGCACGGCAGCGTACTTTTGCCGGAGCGCATGACTGAAGCCGGTCCTGAGTGCCATGCCCTTGCCCTGGTTGAATCCGTGCCGTATCACAACAGCTCCCGATCCTTCGGCCCGCAGCGCGGTTGCATCGGCGGAGCCGTCATCGACGACAATAATATCAGCGATATGCTCCCGCACGCCGCGGACCACGTCAGCGATCCGCTTCTCTTCATTGAATGCAGGGATGAGGCAGCATATCGACCGCTTCATGCTGTGCCCCTTTCACGGAGTCCGAGCAGCGCAGGAAAAAGGGTAAAGGAGAGGATGATGCAGAGGGCTGTCCCGATTGCAGCAACCTGGCCCATGGTTGCCAGACCTTTGTAGGACGACATGCCGATTGACCCGAACCCGGCGATTGTCGTAAGTCCTGCAACGAGCACTGCCTTGCCGGTATGGAGAAGCGTGTTGCCGATGTCTCTGTCGAAAAGATAGCGGTGCAGCAGGTGGACGGTGTAGTCCGTACCAATGCCGAAGAGGAGCACAAAGACGATGGCATCCATGAAATTGAGGCTTATGCCGGTCAGCCCCATGATACCGAACGTGCAGAGAATGCTGATCAGTACAGGCGCCTGGCAGAGCAGCACCCGATACACGTTCCTAAAATCAAGGAAGAGCACAATGTTGACGAGCAGCAGGCCGATGCTGCCGATAAAAAGCGTATCTTTCTTCAGGATTGAGAAGAGTTCCTGCCTTATGAACGCAGGGCCGGTAACGTCATATCCGGCAAGTGCAGAGCCGGGCACGTACGGCTTGAGATTGCCGGCGACAATGATCCGCCAGTGATCATCCTCGTGGATCAGAAGGCGTTCAAGCATTTCGTTGACCGGCTCTATGTCCTTCAGGGTGATGAATTCTTTGTTGCTGAGCATCTTCAGAAGGCCGTTGATGAAGACGTCAAAACCGGCGACATCAAAACCCTTTTCTGCAGCAATATTCGTGAAATTGCGGACGACGTTCTGCGGATCAAGGGCTGCGATGGCCGAAAGGTTTTTCCGCTGCCTGACCAGGGGAGGAAGGATGTCACCTGCGGCAGAGAGGGAGTCAAAATTCTTTGCCAGCGCTTCCTTGATCTCGATGCTCCGTATCAGCGCTGATTCGCGTTCCCCGGATACATCCGTGATGAAAACACCCTGCTCCCTGATATAGCTGTCCTTCAGGGACTCAAGAATTTTACGAGGCCGGTTGTTCCCCGTGCCGAGCTTGGTGATGTCCCCTTCGAACGGAACGCGGGGTATGAAAAGCGCCAGGAAAAGGGAAATGCACGCTGCTGCCGCAATGACCTGAAAGGGTCTGTTTGCGGCGTAGAGGCCGACATCCTTCAGCCACTGCAGTTCGATGAACCTGCCCGAAGATGGTTTGATGGCAAGCGATGCAACGGTAAACAGGAATATCCAGCACATCAGCATCCCGATACCGGTGAGCATACCGAGTTCCTGTATGCCCCTGAAAGAGGAAAATGCCATGGGGAGAAAGGTCAGCGCCGTAGTTATAACACCGGTCGTAATGCTGCGGTATACGGCTCCAATGCTTCTGTCCATGCATTCCACAGGATGCAGGCAGCTCTGTATGTCGATAAGGTACCGGACATACAGCACGATGCCCAGATCGATGCCGAGACCTATGATCAGCCCTGCGAAGGCCCCGGTAACTTCGGAGAGCGAACCGAAAATGAGCAGTGCAATCCCCATGGTCACGACGATTGAGCTCACGACCGGGGTCATCACATAGAGCAGACCCTTCAGGGACCGGAAAAAAACAAGAAAGAGTAGCATGACGGCAAGAACCGAGAAAAGGGTGTTCCATACGATCTGCTGCTTCATCGAAGATGCTTCATGGAGCGTGATGGCATGGCTGCCGGTTATTTCGGCTGACAGACCGCTCACCCGGTATGCGTCCAGTACCGCCTGCATGCTGTCAACGAACTTCCGGGAGAAGGAGATATCCCGCGGTGAGCCTGCCGGATCGAGGATCATGATCAGGGTCTTCCTGTCCGGCGTAACGAAATAGCCCGACCTCGCATCAAAGGAGACATCTGAAAAACGGAGGTGAGGAAGAAAGACCTCGAAGAAATTGAGCGGATCGGCAAGTGCAAGCCCATCCTCACTGCCCGGAAGCGAGGTCCGTTGCCGTGTCTTTTCAAGTTCATGGTCCATGCCGGCGGGCGAAAGTTTTCTCAGGAACTCCTCCATCTCAGCTTCTGAAAGAAGCAAGGGTCCCTTAATCGTGTACACGTGCTTCAGAAAGGTTATAGTCTTTTCCTCTATCTTCCATGACGCCTTGTTAACCAGGTGCGAAGACATTACGGCAGCACCGATCCGGTCAATATCCTGAAGATGGTTCATGATATTGTCGGCATGAAAGACGATATAGGCCTTTTCCATGCCCCCCATAATTTCCAGCAGTCTGAAATAGCGCGCTGTTTTTTCCGCATGGGCGGGAATGAGGCGCGTCACGTCCGTATCATACCGGGCGCTGAAGATGGCAGCAAAACAGGCCAGCACCAGGAGGGCAGCGGTCAGTGTTGTCACAAGCGGATAGGTGCGGGAGATGAGCCGGAGAAAAGGAAGCCTACGCTGCATCAAGATATTCAAGCATGCGTCTAAGAGAGGACTTCAGCTCTTCGGGGACCGCGTAGAGCATCTTATTCTCAAGGGTAAGCAGCACATGCGTTGTTTCACCCTCTGCGATCACCTGTCCATCCCGCTCACTGACGATGGTATAGGTAAAGATGAGCATGGCCTTATCCATCGGTCGTACCGAGGTCCGCACGACCAGGTTGTCATCATACCGTGCAGATGCCCGGATTCTGCACTTCATGTCGACTACGGGGGCGAAAAACCCGCGCTGCCTCAGCGCCTCGGGCGAGAGGTCGAACTTCTTCGCGAGGTCAAGCCTGCCGATCTCAAAATAGCCGATGTAGTGGCCGTGCCAGACCACATCGAAAGAATCTACCTCTTGGAAGCGCACAGCGATTTTTGTCTCATGCCTCTTCATCGAAATGCAGCAGTATGCCCCCCTCCGCAATGATGGTGCCGTCTACCGTCGCGCGGGCGGCAAAACTGTAGAGCCGGCCGATGTTCCGCTCCACCGTGCTTTCTACCTCAAGAGTATCTCCTGGTCTTGCCGAGCCGCTGAAGGTGAGTCCGTTGATGGCCGCAAACAGTGATCCGCCCCGCCTGCCGCTCGCTAAGCCCGATATCTGAGCCATGGACTCGATGACATATACGAGAGGAAGCGTACCGCCCGGAAGCAGCAGGGGGTCGTTTACCGTTACCTTACGATACCCTTTTGCGCGCCTGTTTTCCTCTACCACTTCTGCCCTGTCGAGCATGAAGACAGGGTACCGGTGCGGAAGATGCTCGGAAGGCCTCATCTGCGGTCACGTCACGTTCTTGAGGACATAGCCGGCAAGGGCATCGACCGACGCGAATGCCTCCTTACCGACATCCTCGTCCGGTATCCGAATGCCATACTTCTTTTCGAGTGCCACGACAAGTTCGAGGGCGTCGATCGAGTCGAGTCCCAGGCCACTTCCGAAGAGCGGCGCCGCGGGGTCGATATCCGCGGGCATGACGTCCTCGAGCTTCAGACTCTGTATGATGAGCGTCTGCAGTTCTTGAATGAGCATCCCTTTATCCACTTACGTAAGTCCTCCATCCACGGAGAAATATTCTCCGGTGATATACCCCGCCTCATCAGAACAGAGAAACGAAACCGCACGGGCGACCTCTTCCGGGGTCCCAAACCTGCCAGCCGGGATCATTGCAAGGAATTCCCGGCGCAGCCGCTCCTCCATGCCGCTCGTAAGCTCCGTTGCGATAACGCCGGGGGAAACAGCGTTCACGGTTATGCCGTAGCGAGCCACCTCCCGTGCCAGTGACCGCGTAAGGCTGAGCACACCGCCCTTAGCAGCAGCGTAGTTTGTCTGGCCTGCCCTTCCCATGAGCGCGCTCGGGGATATGATATTGACGATCCTCCCCCAATGGCTGCCGACCATGGGCCGCAGCGCCGCTTTCGCGCAGAAATAGACGCTATCCAGGTTCACTTCCATGACCCGACGCCAGTTCTCCAGCGACATGAGCATCAGAAGGCCGTCCCTGATGATGCCCGCGTTATTTACCAGGATGTCGAGCCTGCCCTCTTTCTGCGCGATGGCATCGATCATGGCACTCACCTGATTCTGGTCCGAGACATCGGCCTGAAACGTTTCAGCGCGGATTTCCCCGGATGCAGCTGCCGCCGCAGTGGTGTCGGACGCGAAGTTCATATAGACGCGCATTCCTTGTTGCGAAAACGAACGGGCTATTTCCTTCCCGATGCCCTTTGTGCCGCCGGTGACGAGTGCTACGCGGACTGACACGGAACCAGTTCCTCCGCGCTGAGAATTTCGCTGTCGCGATCTATCCAGCGTACGAGTTTTGAAAGCACGTCCGAAGGGCCGATTTCCAGGAATCGTTCGATGCCACGGTGGCGCATAGCCCGTACCGTGTCTCTCCAGAGTACTCTCCGCGAGAGCTGATTGCGGAGGACGAGGGAAATGCCGGCCGCGTCCAGCGGATTTCCGTCGAGATGGCTCAGGAGCGGGATCACGGGTTCCCGGATTGCTATAGAGGCCATCAGCGGGCTGATGATATCTTCGATCCCCTGCATAAGCGGGCTGTGGAGCGGGAAGGAAAGCGGCAGTTCTCGGGCGTCCAGAGCTCCGGCCTTCAATGCTGCGCCACATGCTTCCCTGGTGCGCTCTTCCCATCCCGAAATGACGGTCTGGGTGGCAGAGTTGACGTTTGATACATAGACGCCGCCGATCTCGCTGCAAATCCTTTCCACGTCGCCGGTTTTCAGACCGATGACCGAAGCCATAAGACCTCTCCGGCTACCTGCCATGATCTCGATCGCATCCTGGATCTTCAGAACGATAACGGAGCAGTCCTCCAGAGAAACAGAACCCGCGGCATAGAGCGCGGCATACAGGCCGAGACTATGGCCGGCAAGACAATGGAAACGCTGGCACTCCGACAGCAGGCGCCAGTAGCAGACGCTCGTTCCGAATAGGGCTAGCTGGGAAACGCGGGTATCCGTAAAGGCTTCAGGATCTTCGCCGAGCGCTGCAGCCAGAATGTCTTTTCCGGCAATCGCGCTGATATTGCCGAATACCTCATGGAGCATCTCCTCGTCTTTGATGCAGGCGGCCATGCCCGGATATTCTGAACCCTGGCCGGGGAAGATCGCCGCTGATCCTATCGCAGTCTGTTCCTTGCTCATTCGGATATGTATTATGCCATGCAGTGAGTACATAAGCCAATCAGAGGCCGAAGGAAATTCTTTTGGCGGATCGCTGTGTTAGAATAAACAGACAACACGATAGGAAGGGAACGATTATGGCACAGGTAAAAGAAGGCGATACCATAAGGATCCACTATATCGGCAGGCTGGAAGACGGCACGGTATTCGATTCGTCCGAGGGGGGAGCGTCTCTTGAGCTGCGGCTCGGGAAGGGCGAATTCATCCGGGGGCTCGAAGAAGGCGTCATCGGCATGAAGCCGGGAGAGACGCGGAGCATCTCTATGACGGCGGAAAATGCCTATGGACCGTACATACGGGAGAAGGTATTCGAGTTTCATAAGGATAGAGCCCCTCAAGACTTCAACCCCGAGGTGGGACAGCAATACCAGATGTATCGTGCTGACGGCATGCCGATCGTGGTGACCGTTCTGGAGAAGACCGAAACCGGTTTTGTGATGGACTCCAATCACCCGTTGGCAGGCAAGGATCTGATCTTCGAGGTCACCCTGGAAGAGATCGTACAGGAATAAGCAGACGGATGAGCGGTCCTTGGCGTTTTATACCGCTGTCATGAAGAGGGCGCGGGCATGAAAGAGCGTCAGGGATGGGCAATTGTGATGACGCAGCGGGTCCCTGGAAACGACACGCCCCGGTCAGGGAGCAGGTTGCCCTGCTTGTTGACGCTGGCACGTACTTTTTCCTCCGGCCGTTACATTTTCTGAAACTTCATCAATGGTGCAGATCAAAGACCTGAAGTCTCTTTCGCGGGAAGAAGTGTATAGATTTGTAGCTGACCATGGCCTTCCCAAATATCGGGCGGATCAGCTTCTCCACTGGATCTATGAACGATATGTCGCGGACCTTCAGGAGATAACCGAGTTTTCCAAGACGCTGCGGAGCGAGCTTGCAAATCTTGCCTTTATCAGCAACCTTGAGCTTAGGAAGCACCAGCGGTCGCGGGACGGCACCGAGAAGTTCCTCTTCTCCCTGGCAGACCGCCAGACCATTGAGAGCGTCTTGATCGCGGACAAGGACCGGCTCACGCTCTGCATCTCCTCTCAGGCCGGCTGCGCCATGGGGTGCAGCTTTTGCCTGACCGGAGATATCGGGTTCATCAGGAACCTGAAAGCCCACGAGATTGTTGATCAGATCATCGCGGTGAACAGACGTATGGCTCCGCGCAGAGCAACCAACATAGTGCTTATGGGCATGGGGGAACCGCTTGCGAACTTCGACGAAGTGGTCGAGGCGCTCTGGCGCATCACCGGTCTCATGGGGATATCGAAACGGCGAGTGACCCTTTCGACATCAGGCCTGGTGCCGAAGATGCTGGAACTCCCCAAGAGAGCGCCGGATATCAATCTCGCCGTCTCGCTGAACGCGACCACCGATGAGGTGCGGAGCAGGATCATGCCGATCAACAGAACCTATCCGATCCGTGAACTTATGAACGCGTGCCGAAGATATCCGCTCAAGCCGAGAAGGAGGATCACCTTCGAGTATGTCCTCATCGGCGGGGTCAACGATTCCCTGGCCGACGCAACGAGGCTCGTGAAACTGCTCAGGGGGATACCCTGCAAAGTGAACCTTATAGCGTACAATCCCGGCGGACAGGGCAGCATGAAGCGGCCTTCTGCAGAGGCGGTGCAGGCGTTTCAGAAGACCATCGCTGACAGCAATCTAACGGTGCTGGTCCGGGAAAGCAAAGGACAGGATATCCTTGCCGCCTGCGGTCAGTTGAAGGCCCATTACGGGAAGGGGGCACGATGAAACCGCTGAAGGTCAAGACACCCTCAACCCTGATTGATTTTCTGACCGGGTTCGGGTATAGCAAAACCAAGGTAAGGCAGCTTCTGAAACACCGCGCCATAACAGTCAACAACAGGGTCATCACGCGCATTGATTATGGGCTTTCCCTACACGACATCATTTCGCTTGATGCAAAGCCGAAGCCTGGTGCCGATATACTTGCGGCATCAGGCATTGGCATCGTGTATGAGGACAACGCGGTCATGGTCATTAATAAGCCTTCGGGTCTTCTCACCATTGCAACAGAGAAGGAAAAGAAGGAGACCGCTTATTATCTCCTGAATGCGTACTTCAAAGAGCGCAACCCCTCGCGACCTGATCGCATTTTTATTGTCCACAGGCTCGACCGGGAGACGTCCGGGCTGATCGTCTTTGCAAAGGACGAGGCTGCGAAGCACCGGCTTCAGAGGGATTGGCATGATGCGGAGAAGAAATATTATGCCGTGGTTGAAGGGGTCCCCAAAGACCCTGAAGGCAGGATCGAAAGTTATCTGGGCGAGACGGCGGCATTCAAGGTATACTCCGCGCCCGCAGGGGAAGAATCGAGACATGCGGTCACCCGGTATCGGGTCATAAAGGCAGACAGGGGCCAGGCGCTTCTAGATGTGCTGCTCGAAACGGGGAAGAAACATCAGGTCCGCGTGCACCTATGTGATATCGGCTGCCCGGTCGTGGGCGACAAGAAGTACGGTGCAAAGACAAACCCCATCCGCCGCATCGCACTGCACGCTTACAGCCTTTCCTTTACGCACCCGGTGTCAGGGAAACGAATGCATTTTACCACCCCACTGCCCAAGGCATTCGCGTCACTCCTCAGACCCAGGGCCTGATTGCGATCGAACGTTTATCTCTTTTTTTATGAACGACGTATTACATTGCTCAAGCATAATTAAACCAATAGTTACATCGCATGCGATATAACTATCAACCATAAATTATTTTCCTTTATATTCAGGCAGTTAGAGCGCCACAATTTTCGGATTTCCCTTGACGATGCACTCATGTGCTCGTATAATGACGAAAAAGACGCATGCGACCTATAATACATTAATGTTGGACGATCCATAAAAAAAGAAAGGAGGTTAATATTTGGATTCGAACCATAAAGTACCGAGACCACCAAATAGACTACGAATAATAGATAAAGAAGGAGGACTTCACATGGATAAGAAAAAGATATCGCCACTCTGGAATATTTTTAAAGATGAATCATCTGAACCTGTAGATTGGGTTCTCCACAAAAAAAATCCCCGTTTTGCGATTTTTGATCCAAATAAGGATAGTGACCCTGCAAATCCAGATAGTCTATCGGATGATCTTGTACTTGATAGGGAGACAGGGTTGGTATGGCCGAGGGATGCAAATCTAATTGGACAGTATAACTGGTTAGATGCAAACACATTGTGTCGGGAATTTTCATTAGGTAACCGCTCTGGTTGGAGACTACCTTCGGTAGAAGAATTATCGAGCTTAGTTGATCTAAAGCAGCCAGATTTGGCATTACCTGTCAGGCATCCTTTCATTAACGTTCAATACGGCTCAGGAGTATACGCCTATTGGACAAGCACTAACCATGAAAATCCGGATGCGGCGGCATGGTTTGTTAACTTTTGGCGTGGTGCAGGGCCTCATTTAGCAGGCTTAGCCAACAAAAGTATACTGGGCCATATTTGGCCAGTCCGCGGTGGTGTTGTTGGAATTAACTGGAATTGGTGATGATTTAGAAGAGCAAAAATTACATATCTAATTAATAGGTTACGCCACATAATAATTCAACTATGCAGAACAAAATAGCCAGCTTATTGCGACAACATCCGCGTGCATGTGACGGCGAGGATCATGCTGCCCATGACGCGGGCATTAAGTTGAAAATAATAATGAGGAGCAAATGAAAAAAATAGGCATAATCTGGTTGGTCGCCGGTGCCGCACTTCTTATTTGGTGTCTTATTGGAATGTGGCAAATCTGGACTAATTTGGGAATAAATAGCGGACCATTCCTGGCAACACTGATAGGCCTTTGCTTTAGTATCCTCTGCGTCATCGGAGCTAGAGGATTAATTTTAAAAAAGACTTGGGGAAGAAAAATAATAATCTCAGTCTCTTGCGTATCAGTTTTTTATTCTGCGGTTTTTCTTCTTGGCGGAGGCTTTGAAGACACTAGCCGAATCTACGCCATTGCTGTCTTAGCACTTTTTCTCTTAGGCATCATTAACCTTGTGATTATAAGAAAAGAGAAATTTACAGAATGGCAACTTAACACCTATAAGGCCGACCGGGATTAAGCCCGATTGGTTTTTTCCAAAGGGTTGGTTGCCCCGGCGGCTCAACCGAAGAGTTAGCACTTCAAAATTAAATAAAATGGGAGCAAGAAAACAAAAGAAACAAACGTTTTTGGCAAACCATCCGTTTTGTTGTTTCTGCGGTGGCCAAACACCTTCTGCTGAACCTGATCATATACCGTCGAGAGTCATTTTCTATAAGAGACGATGGCCGGAAGGATATGAATTTCCGTCATGCACAGCATGCAACAGAATATCACGCCATGATGAACAGGTTGTAGCGATGTTGTCTCGATTGTATCCTGGACCCGATACCGCCGACAAGGCGAGAGAAGCAAATGAGCGCATTCGCGCTGTTGCATATTATTATCCAGAAATACTGGATGAGATGAAAGCGCGGCCAGAACAGGTTGAAAGTACCCTCGAAAAATACAAACTGCAAAAACCCGATGGAGTGGCCTTGTCTGACTTGCCTTTTCTTTCTGTCAGCGGTCCGCTTATAAACAACGCAGTTGCTAATTTCGGCAGAAAGTTATTCCTGGCCCTTCATTATAAATATACAAATAGAATTCTCCCCAAAGAAGGCGGTATTGCCATACGATGGTACTCAAATCTTCAAGTCGAGCATGATGAAATACCTCGTGAATTGACGCAGTTTGTAACCGGCTTTCCCAATCTTGAGCGCAGCAAAACAGATCTTTCAGACCAGTTCTTCTATCGGTTTGGTATAACTGATGATTTAAAGGCTTCACTATTCCTCGCCTTCTTTGGTGGCTCATTTGCTATTTTAGGTTATGTGAACGCAAAGGGTGTTGATGTTGATTTTCATGAAGGTGCCACAATCTTGCAACCTTATGAACATGAATAAATAAAAAGTGCTAACAAAAGCATCGAGACCGCCGCCGATCAGCGTCGGTCATTTTTCTGCAAAGCTTTGTGGCGGCGCGGATCATGCTCATTTCGTTTTCTAATCACGATGCTATGAATCGAGCATTGAGGTCATTAGCTGACATCGTGAAGAGACGAAAAAAAGTGCAAAACAAGGGTACACTGACGCTGGGTTATCGGCTACGGACTTTCTCTCGTGAAAAGTGTTTCGTCTATACAAATTTAATTAGTCCCGCGGCTTAATTGTTCGTTCAGACCATTTCTTCTTTTTCTTAACAACGCCAAAATCACCGGTTGACAGCCCATCCTTCATGGGGTAGCATCAGGGTATCAGCCGGAAGTATCTACCCCCGGGAGCTTGTATATTCGAAATCCTTCGCATGCAGGAGGCATTATGGTATCCATTAAGATCAATGGCAAACAACATGAGCTGGACCTCAGCCCGGACATTCCGCTGGTCTGGGTCATCAGGGAGCACCTGAAACTGACCGGCACGAAATTCGGCTGCGGTAAAGGTCTCTGCGGTTCCTGTACCGTGCACGTTGCAGGAAAGGCTGTGCGGTCCTGCCAGACATCGGTCGGTGACGTCGCGGGCAAGGAGATTACGACCATTGAAGGCATTCCCGAAGATCATCCCCTTAAGAAGGCCTGGGTGAAGGAGCAGGTTGCACAGTGCGGTTACTGCCAGCCCGGCCAGCTGATGCAGGCGGCAGCGCTTCTCGCGGAAGACAAGACCCCGTCTGATGAAGCGATTATCCGGGAGATGGATGGCAACCTCTGCCGCTGCGGCACC
>DKBH01000037.1 GCA_002451165.1 Nitrospiraceae bacterium UBA6905 | reverse complement strand
GTATGTCCCTACCAAGTGCCCAGCTTTAGGCTTAATCCCGTATTAGGTCCGTCAGTCTTAGACAGAAAAACAGTTGCGATTCTTAAAAGGCTCTCTTGAGTTTTACATGTACGTTTTTTACCCATGAACATAAGACAGCAGATGAGCATCGAATGTTCCACCATCATACGCAGCAACGAAGCATAACGCCTCGATCCCGGGGGTTCTTTCTTCCACGTCAGAACCATGATAAGGGAAACAGGTTCGCTCAAAGACTCTTGAACCCACCGGTTTAATGTATCCCGCAATAAACCGCATCGGATAGTTTGGACCAGCCAATAAGGTGATGAAGTTGTCGGCATGCGAGCATCATGCTCCCGGCATATGCACATCAGGCGCAACCTCTTCGCGGCTCTTCAGACCAGGAATATGAGACGGTGCAGCCCCATCTCTTCAGGATCAAGATCACACGAAATTAAAGAATTCTCAGGCAGATCGAAAGGCTACGGGACCTGGATTCCGGAAATGTTCACTATGATCCACTCACCTTTTTTGTCTACCTTTTCCCGTATCCTGATGGAGGCATGGGAAAAGGTAATCTGTTCGCCCTTGCGGTATTGCCGGTTGTCGGAAAGCACTTGCAGCGTTATCAGCCGGATGTCTACGACATGTCCCTGCGTGCCCATATAGGTCTTCTGATTCAAGGGGACAGAGGATATCCCGCTGATCTGCAGTTCCATGACCCGGTAACCCCGGTCTTCAAAATACGTTCTGATCACGCCGTCTACGGTCTCTACCGAAGGAGCTACGGTACAGGCAACGAGAAGCACTGCCGCGACACCGGAGAAGATCAGGCGGGCGAGCAGGTCAGGTCTGGACAAGCTCTTTTCCTGCTGCATAGGCTTCTTTCATCGCCGTTGGATGCTCGAGGATCGCACCCTTGGCATCTACTTGAAGGAATCCCAGTACCGCGTGGGATGATACACTGACGGTCCTGAAGAACGCCTTGGCAGTCGCATCGCTGCACTGGATACCAATATCCCGTTTCATCCCCCCCACGAGCATCAGCAGGCCCTTTCTTCCCTGCGGCCCTTCCGGGATAGACTTCTTTAACAGGTACTTCTCGCACCAAAAGGACTGACATCGGTCTACCATGGTCTTGGCCTGAGCACTCATACCGAAGAAAAAGATGGGGGAGGCAAGGATGATCCTGTCAGCCTCCCTGATATCCTGATATACCTGTGTCATATCGTCATCGATGATGCAGGTGCCGGTCTTGTCACAGCCGCCACAGTCCTGGCAGGGCTTGATGCGCATATAGTTCAGCTTATGAATCTTTACCTCGTGCTCCAGCTCGCGTACTGCGCGCACGGCTTCATCCAACAGGAGCTCTGTATTGCCTTCAACACGCGGACTGCCAAGGAATGCAATGACTTTCATGGTTCAGTCTATCTTTTTGAATGCCTGCTTCTTTGCTTTGCAGATGGGGCATTCTTCGGGTGCAGTGCCTTCGACCGTGTTGCCGCAGACCTGGCATACATAGTAGTCGGTTTCGGCGTTTTTGCCGAGGGTTTCCAGTGCTCTTTGATAAAGATCGGCATGAATCTTCTCAACCTCGTTCGCATAGACAAAGGACCGTTCTGCAAGGGTTTTCCCTTCAGCCTTTGCCTCCTCGATCATCTTCGGATACATCTTCTGAAACTCGAAGGATTCCCCGTCGATCGCCTCGCTCAGATTTTCTTTTGTTGATTTGATACCCTTCAACTCGCGGAGATGGTTATGCGCGTGGACGGTTTCTGCCTCTGCCGCTGCCCTGAAGAGTTTCGCAACCTGTTTGAAGCCTTCGGCCTCCGCCTTTTTTGCAAATGCAAGATACTTACGGTTCGCCTGTGATTCACCTGCAAATGCCTCTTTCAGATTCTTTTCCGATTTCGATGCCATAAACTCTCCTCCTCCTTTTGTCGTGATATGTATTTCCCGATGACCCCGGCCGACGTACCTGTAGATACATGCAGTCGCCGGAAAAGCCTCGCAGATTATTCTGCAGACCGCCCTCTAAAGACCTCGTTTCTCTAACCTTCCAGGATCCCCTGCTCTTCCCACATGAACCAATCGCCGGTATCTTTCAGGAATGAATAGGTATTCTGCAGAATTGCAAAATGTTCCTGTTCCTCGTCAGCAAGAACAGCGAGGAGCTTCTTCTCTTTGTCATCAGTCGCCTCCGCTGCAGCCTTGCGATAAAACTCATATCCCTTTGCCTCAAAATCAAGGGCAACTCTTACCGCTTCCATTTCGTCAGTTGAGGCAGAGATACGGCGCATCATCTGATCCTTGAGTTCTGAGAATACCGTTTTGATCTCGCTTTTGGGGTGGCCCTTCTCGATCTTTAGATCCAGACCTTTCAGTATTTCGTTCAGCATCTTCAGATGCCTGTTCTCNNTTGATGAACCCTTCGAACATCCTCTTTGCAAAAGGATGTCTAGTTCTCTGTGATGCCTCATGATAGAACTTCATGGCATCAGTCTCCATCTTTACCGCCGTCTCGACAGCCTTGCTCACCATGGCCTTCTCCCTTCCTAAACGTTATTCAGTACGATACAGAAACCATTTTACAATATTACAGCATTATTCCATAGATCGGGCAAAGCTTGCATCATCATGCTGCTCCCTCCACTAAGGCAGGCCTACCCGTTGCCCTTAAGCTGTTTTTCCATCGGCTTACCGCAGCAGACTAGGGTTCCGCCACCTGCGTGGGTAATGGTAACCTCATTCCCGCAGATCGTACAGCGATAGTTTTCTCCCACAGTTGTCATCTTGAAATCCCCTTTCGCTTTTATTACGTGAGAAAGCTCAGGAAAAGCTTATCTGCCCTTCCTTGCAGTGACATGGCAATGCATCAATCGTTCGCCGAAGGCGAACTTCACCTCCCGGATAAACATCCCTGATCATGCGCAGCAGGAATACATCAACCGGCAACTTAACAGCGAAGCACACCCGCTCTGCACGAGCAGGGCATTTCACCAGGGAATGCGCTTCTTCTCGGGGCCGGTCATTGCAGAGGCATCATTACTATGCCTCTGAAAAAAAACCCGCATTTCTATGCACATGCCTTCTTTGCTAACCTATTTTTTCAAATGCGTTCTTTCCGGCACTGCATACCGGGCATTTCCAGTCGTCCGGCAGGTCCTCGAACCGGGAACCCTGATTCGCTTCCTTATATAGCCACTTGCAGGTGGCGCACCTCCAGAGACCAAAATCCTTTCGCTCTCCGCTTTTTCCGGAAACTTCCCAGCCTCGTTCCAGCCAATCCTCAATCAGCGGCGGGTAATATCCTGAAAATATGGTCTTGTCCAAAGCATCTTCCATGGAAACGTCTATGACAACGTCGCCTTTCTTCACAACATATCCCCACGTAAAAACTTCACAGGATTCTGGGCCCGTAGCCTTACCCCAGAAGGTAAAGGCATTTCCGTTTCTTTTTACTCTGCTCCAGCTGTAACAGCAGGGCAGAATGGAGGTGCAGCCGCATTTGCCGTTCTTCAGCTCTAGGCCATCGACCCTGAAACCGCCGGGTATTTTTTCGATAGAGATCTCCATGCTTGTCTCCGTATTGTTCGATGCCGCTTCCCGAGATGCGCTCAATGAATCGTAGACTCTCTCTTGAATACCCTATACTTGCACGAAGGGCAAAGCGTCTCCTCTTCGTCGGTCCAGATCTCTACCTCAGAGCCGCAGTGCGTGCAGGCAACGGTTTCCGGCGCCGGCATGTCCTTAACGCCGGAGGGGCTTTTCTGCTTCTGAGCAATATCACTGTCCCGCATGTGCCTTACGCCAGCCTTCCTGCGCTAAACGCTCCATCCGGTCGATACCCCATTTCTTGATCTCTTCAAGGTATTTCCTCGGATTAATTTTGGCAAGTTTTACCAATTCCTCCCGCTCCTTCACGGAATCGATATGATCGGTCGGATAGACACCGCGCCAGGTGCAATAGCCCTGATCAAAAAGATACTCAGGTGTAATTTCCGCACCGGAAAGTTTGTGTGCCATAAAGCGCGCGACATCCATATCATATTCGATTATCCAGTCGTTATCCCTCAGCATGCTCTCCGCGTTAAAGGCGATGTCCGAAGCGCATTGCGGGCAATAGAGCCTGTTGACGACCTCGACGGGCATGATCTCGTCCCGGAAATTGAAGCTTGCCATATGGGTCCCGCACTTGCACATCATCTTGTGATCAATACACATGTCATATTCTCCTTTCATGCCCTTTATCGCACGTCGGGCACAAACCGTAAAATTCTATGTGGTTGCCGGTAACCCTAAAATCACCCTTGACCTGCTCCGGCAGTTCCAGCAAAAAGTCCGCATGGATATCATGGACCCGCTTGCACGACGTGCAAATGAGATGGTGATGCATCTTGGTGCAGGGGTCGAACCGCTTCTTCGCGGGATCTATCGTAAGCTCGGTAATGTAACCCTTTTCCCTCAGCGAATCAAGCGTGTTATATACCGTGGCAAAAGACATGGTAGGATACCGGACGGATACTGCCTTGTATATGTCATCTGCAGAGGGATGGTCCATGTTCCCATCAAGAAAATCGAGAATGGCCAACCGTTGCGGTGTAAGTTTTAACCCTATGTCTTTATATTTCTGCATGGTCCTTCAAATAATTCATATTATTTAATATTTTTTATCATATGATAATAATTATTGTCAAGATAATTTTTCATTACGTCAAAGCATTTCAGGAGCAATTATGAAGATTAGTGGATTCTTGCTCCTGATAGTATTTTGCCTTTACTTCGTGCGTCCGAGTGTTGATTATCCATTCATAAACCGCTCGGAAAGAAAACCTTTGTTCATTTGCACGTAGATAATGATTACGGACACATGACAGATGCTGCCGGGTCTGCGTGATCAAATATCCCTTCTTGTCGAGAAAAAGAGGAGATATTGTGCCGTTTCAGATGGCATTTTTTGCAACGTCCGAATAAAAATACCTCTAGCTGCATGGGTGTCCTCTCTTTCATGGGGATCGTGGCAGGTGGCACAAGTAATCTTACCGTCTTTGCTCATGGGCTGTTCAAGAACCTTCATGAGAGGTATAATGGCAATCCTGTGCTCTTGGGAGTCTCTGCTGTCGGAATGACACTGGAGACACAATTCAGACAGGGAAGCCTTAAGAGGAGTTGCTAGATATTCAGGCAAAGTAACATGAAAATGGGCGCATTCACACATGTATTCGGCTAATGCACTTTATGCAACTACCATGACTACAATGAGGTCGGTAAACATTAAATCATTAATCTTCTTTCTGGAGATTACTTAAGCAAGCAAGACGTGGAAATCATTTGTGTTATACGCTCCGCCTTACGACTTCCGACAAAGTAGAGGCAGTTGACTTACTAAATGAGACCTTGGCAAGGGAGCCGACTATACAAGAACTATGCAATCCAAATAGACAAGGGGCTGCAGGAAGACCCGCAACCCCTTGTCAATATTGGTGAACCGTGGAGGATTCGAACCTCCGACCCGCTGATTAAGAGTCAGCTGCTCTACCAACTGAGCTAACGGTCCCTGATCATGATAATTCGCAACTAATAATCAATACTCAGTGAATGAATATATTAATCAAAATCAGTATCTGCGTCAACCAAGAACGGGCTATCAACACGAACCCTGATCACAACCGCTTAACGAGGTGAAGTGGCTTGGCGCGCCTGAGAGGATTCGAACCTCCGACCCTCAGCTCCGGAGGCTGATGCTCTATCCATCTGAGCTACAGGCGCATTCCGAAACTCCCCGGGAAAATACAGCATGAAGAAGTCTGCCGGCCATTCCCGGTATCAAGATGATGCCTCATAATAATCATGGGGTGAGTGACGGGATTCGAACCCGCGGCCACCAGGGCCACAACCTGGTGCTCTAACCGGCTGAGCTACACCCACCATCGAACGCCGGTCATATTTCGTGACCGGCATTTAGTATAAATCAAAAGCAGATTAAATGCTCAAACTTTGGCATCCTGTCCGTTACTTGCCATCCTGCAGCGCGACAGACACTCAGCGTATATTGCATGGCGCGCATGAAGGGATTCGAACCCCTGGCCCACCGCTAAGAAGGCAAAAAGCAAAATCTTCTTTTCTCAAATGTCACAGAGATCAGGAGCGACCCCAGTGTATCTTGAACCAAAAAGCGGATACATTTTACGCTTTTTCTCTCACAAAAGTCACCCGCTGGAAGATTCATAAATTCAAGGCGCACAATCAGGCTCCTATGTCAGCTATCCGTTCTGCAGGTGTGAAGGCGCCGTAGTCCCTCGATCTTACGATGACAAGAAGAACGTCTGGCATTGACCAGCCTGTAAAGCCCCTGCACATCATCTCTTCTTAATGGAATTCAACACGTCAGTTGAGAAAAAGCTAAGAAGATTTTGGGAAGCACTATCTCGTATTCCTATACCACGTTCGGCAAGCAAATGATCGTCTCATAAAAGCTTGACTACGAAACTTAGCTGAAAGCAGACGGTCTACTGGAAGATGCCGCACGAATTTAGTGAATCGGCAGACGCCATGACTGAACAATTCTGTCCGGTATCGTAGTTTATTCCTACATATCGATGATCTGCAATATAATTGAAGATCATTTGTAGACGAATTCTCATATTTTGATGCAGAGTCTTATCCTGTCATGCTGAGCAAGGCCGGAGAGTGCCGCTTAAACCGAGTTCTCGCTAATCAATATATCGAGCAGATGGAAGATAACTTTTTTCATCCATACCCGGCAAGTATGGCATTATGATTTCATTCCGGTAGGATCATAGGATGTCATTATCCGGAAAGAGGAATTGGGCCAGCCATTCAAGTTGGAGGATTTCTCACATCTGCCTCAGTATCACCTCTACCTGAGGCTTGTAAGAGACGATATAGCAGACACAATAATTTCTGCCTGCGCTTTACAGCTCGAAACTGTAGCAGATACTGGAATAACCGCTGACAAGTCTTTGCATGAATCAAGAAAGGGATATGCTGCTCTGAAGAACATAGCAGGAGAAAAAATGAATGAATGGAGCGCTTGAAAAATAGTTTCGGCAAATAGCTTGTGTCCCTTGCAATTTACCGCGCTTTGGCACACCGGCACATCCCAAGGCTTCACAGATCTACACCATTACTGATAACCCGGTGCTATGTGCATGTTTATCTCTCGGGGGATAAGAAGAAGGGTCGGGAATATCCCGGCCCTTAAAGATACAACATGGACTATGAGGGTTTTACTGAACGGTAAATATATTGCTGACAGCCTTCGCTACGGTCGTTCCGTTAGATTTGAGAACAACCTTCACCTTGGCCTTTGTCTCCGTTGCAGAAACCGCTGGCACCTTCCATCTGAAGCTGGACGACCCTAAATTTAACGTGCCCTGCGCAGTCTTCCAGGTTACTCCGTTGTTCAGCGTATACTTGACGACTGCATCATCCGGAGGCGCTTCAGTACCATTTGCCCTCCAGGTAATGCTATACGTTAAATTCTGGGGTACTACCTCGGAAGCAACCGGTGCCTTTATGGTCAGCACATCAACGGTAAATATGCCTGATTTGGCAACCCCGATCTTAATAGAATGGTTATCATACGCAATAACCTTTATCATGGTTGTGGTAAGGTTCTTTTTGATGGTAGCGGGTACCGGCCAAGACGCACTCGTACTGTTCAAGGCTCCCAAGGTTAACCACGTAACGCCTCCATCGATGGACAGCTTGATCTTATAAAATACTGCTCCGGGCTGCGCTGTCCAGCTGGCAGTGTAGAGCGCTCCGGTGGGGACTGATTCACCTGCCGCGGGCTTCGTCACTTCAAAGGCTGGGGACATGCTCGCAAATCCCAGGACAAACATCAGGGCTACCAGGATGGATAGAATCTTCGTTTTCATATGCGACCTCCTCGCTATTCTCATGATTTGTCACTACCTGCTGCAGCAACAGAGTCCTTTCTCGTTTTTTTGACTCCTTCTACTGCATTCATATTTTTCACGTTGAAGACTTGAGATGCTTTCACCCCCTCTCGGTAATGAAATAATTCTTGCCGTCAGCGCCACCTGCCGATCACTCTCAGAGCAAAAAACCAATTCTCTTTGCTGCTCATGCATGCAAGATTGCGTGTTAGTGCGCAAATCTCACATGGGCATATCGCGGGACCTGCGGCTTCCTTTTGATCCTTTCGCTCCCGGGTTATTTCTTGCTGTCTTTCCATGCTATCTTCTGCTCACCAATTTCGTCCTGAGTTCCTGATTCTCTTTGAGCAGTGCGTCCATGCTGTTCAGGTACTCGTATTTGAAGGGAACAAGTTTGTTTGCCCGAAAAAGCATGAGAATCTGCTTACCTTGAGGATCCTTATGCAGGGAATCAAGCGCGTCCTCTATGTCTTCTTTATACATTTCAAAAAATTCTTTTCTTAAGCACAAAACTGCGCCAAGAAAATTCTGAGACGTGGCCAACACCTTAAGTTCTTTTCCAAGCTGTGGATTAAGCTCAACCATTACATCAAAGCTGTTGCGTTCAGCAAGAGCAACATCGACCTGCTTGAAAAAGACCGGAAGTATTGCTTGTGCAGCCTTGCTTACCCCCTTGTTACCCGTAAAGAAATCCTTCGCCTCGCCCAAGCCCTGTCTCATCAAGAAAGTATCGAGCCACAGCGATGGAATATCACCGCTTTGGCCTGACTCCCTGATCAATTTCTTGTGTCTGAGTTCGCTTAATTTGACTATTCCTCTGTCGGATCTCACGAGAAGAACATATTGGGAGTAGAAATACTTGCCGAAATCAGGGACAAAAATAGGCACAATAGATGTCTTGTTTCCGATTACAATAAACTCCTCAGGACGCATCACAATAAGATCAACACCCTTTGCCGTGACGAGCTTCTCTATTGAGGACACGTCGTCGAGAATGACGGTATCAGACTTCTCGAATTTAGCGGTTTTCTTAATAATCATCTCTGCCCAGGCCTTAGTGGCAGCCCTGGCGTCATTGATGTCAACATTAATAAAGAGCTTTCTCGAGTACCCGACCACGAGGGTAGGTTTCTCCTTAGGAGTCAATTTGTTACCAGGTTCTCCGAACGGCACAGATACGAATAGTATTTGGAGAAATAACACAAGAAGAAGCTGCAGGAGGGTTCGTGACCAGCTCCTGTATGTTACTGTTCTCTTCATGGTCGAAAGATGGATCACTTTTTCCTACCAGTATCCATAAGACTGCCTTATTACTTCTTTCCCTGCCATAATATCCGCAAGTACTTGGGTCTCGATGTGACTTGACAGTGGTTTCTGGCACTGGGCTTGCCTGAAATACTTAACTGCCCGTGAGGTTAGCGAACGGCTTGATATCAGAGAGAGAATCATTTCTAAGAAAATAAAAACTCTGTGCATTTTCACACTTTTTTCTTTTCCGTGACGTGCCGCAATCACTTCATCCTGGCGAGTTAAAAGGGGGAAATCAGGATTATTTCTGCCGTTATGTTGTGTCTCAAATCTCTTGTTTCTTTTTCCCATTGTCATTACCCCTACTTCCCATGGTTGCTTCTGAAAATTTCATTATCTGATAATTATTATTCACACTGTTCAACTATTAACACGAACTGTGCCAGAGATGATTATGAATATAACTTATTGATTTACAATGAAAATAAATGCTGACTCAATATGTCGTCGTCAAGAAGTGGGCGTTTTTAACTAAGTGAGCTAGCAACAATGGAAAGTGCCGGATGAATCTTCTGCATATTAACCATTTTTTGTCATTAATAATCAGGAAGTTGCAATCTGACGATACTCGAAGTTTTAAGGTGCGCTTTTGGCACCTATGCCTTGGATGGAGTTGTATCGAGGTGACTCTCTATCTTGCCTAACGAAGAAGGCTTAGGTATGAACAACCACAATACAAGTGGCTATTGATTTTATTTGTAACGCAGATATGATTTGGGTATGAGATCATACCCTGTTGATCAACAAGGAATTGTGAGGGCACTGGATGGTCGAAATTCAGTGCCGACATACAACGAGACGGTAGGCTTCAATGCTAAGATGTTCCCAATGCTGTCTTCAGAGATTCGCCGTCTATTACGGGAAAACGTGCAGGCTGTTGGTTATCCTAATGCATGCAGTAATAATGATTGCACACCTCGTCAGGCGATACTTGAGATGTTAGCATAACCTCCAGCAGATGAACTTCATAAAAGAGTCAACGTCATCCCCCTGCGCAGTCCCAAGCACCAGGAAAGACTCCATTTGCTCGTTCTCACTAAAAACATGAGCACAGTAACCTTAGTTCAGTTAAGGGTTGGAAGACATCTACGACAATTATGTGGTGCCTCAGACCAATAAAGCCAGTAAATCTGCCGTAACGGAAATAATTGACCAGTTGAACAGTGCATTGGGAAGAGTCATCTGCTTACTCTTCGTGTCTTCGTGCCATCTTTCATTTTGCACCAAGTTTTCTTGACGATATGAGGAGTGTCCCTCACAGCAATCCAGCAGCTCCTATATCACGTGCGAGCAGCGACTACAGACATTTAGCACTTAGCAGGCTGTCAAACAGCTTGAGGAGATAAGATGACAAATATCCCGATAAGATCCGCTATTAAGGAAAACGCAGGGAGGTCTAACTTATTGAATAATTTGGCGCGCCTGAAGGGATTCGAACCCCTGACCCACTGCTTAGAAGGCAGTTGCTCTATCCGACTGAGCTACAGGCGCACATGAAAACAGCGAGTTTTGATTATAAGGAGTTGATAAAAATCATGTCAAGAATCCGCAAGGATTGCCAAGTCCAGCTTTTTGTTTTAGAGTAAGAGAAAGAGAATGCCTGCACCACCCTGCACTCATGTGGGCGGTTAGCTCAGCTGGGAGAGCGCCACGTTCGCAACGTGGAAGTCGGGGGTTCGAATCCCCTACCGTCCACCACTTTTTTTCATAAGAAAGCAATAGGTTACTGCTTGTCTATTTCACATAATCACTATCCCTGGACTATCCCCAGATGCGACCTTGACGGTATAATCAAATGGTATGGATTGATAATGAAAAATTGTCAGCAACAAAATTAGGGCGTGGGTCAGACCATTGCATTGAATTCATGGTTTTCTTTTCTTTTTATTTTGTCTCATTTATTTGCAAAGGAAATAATCTCTTGAATTCGTTTAGTCACAAGAGGTCTTATCTTTCTCCGTTTATCAAGGGAGCCGAAATCTGCATACTGCTCATAGAATGGCAGATAAGTTCTCCTGCCGGTTTTAACCATCGCAAGATGATGCCACATTTTTCTTAGTTTGAATCGATCAAACCAAGAGAGGCAACGGGAGAAAACCCTTATTGCTGCTTCATGCTTTTGATAAGCATCTTGATTCATTATGAGACGGCAGTCCTGATCCGTGTGAGTGAGTGCTCGGATTTCTGGCTCAAACGCCATGGATAGTATATGACCTTGCTCTCTTCTTATTTTGAGTTTATCCCGGCTGTTTGCAAGGAGATGATTTAGATATACGGTAAGCAAAACAAACAAAAGGGCACTGAGCGAAACTTGACCGATTGTAATTATTTCTTGTGCCATGCTCTTTAGAGATTTAGAGCTTCCCTTTTGACTCCAGATATCTCAGGATCAGCACTTCAATTAGTTCATTGCGGCTATTGAACTCCTTGTCTTTCTGAAGCGCTTCATCCAGAAGGCGAAGCATCTCAGGATTAATGCGTAGGCTCAGGGTCTTGTGTTTCCCGGTAAGTATCTTCTTTAGCTGTTCCGCTTTCATTGTATTACACACAGTATATCAATTATGTATTGACAACTGGAATCTTTTCTTTTATTGTGAGTGTATATACATAATGTAGCACTACGAAAAGGGATTGAAAATGAAAAAGGCAGTCGGTTATATCCGTGTTTCAACTTCAGAGCAGGCACTTGAAGGAATCTCCCTCGACAACCAGAAAGCAAAGATCAATGCTTACTGTCAGCTGCATGATCTGGACCTGACAGAAGTTATCGAGGATGCAGGGAAAAGTGGCAAGAACCTTAACAGGGAAGGCGTAGAGGCCCTCCTCGCCAAGATCAGAAGAAAGGAAATTGAGGCAGTCATTGTATACAAGCTGGACCGGCTTTCCAGGAAGGTCATTGATACCCTCACCCTCATAGAAACCTTTGAGAAGGCCGAGATCTCCTTTCACTCACTCAACGAGAAGATAGACACTTCAACGGCGATGGGGCGCTTTTTCTTGAACATCACAGCAAGCCTGGCCCAGATGGAGCGTGATCTCATAAGCGAGCGGACCCGTGACGCACTACAGTTGAAAATAGCCAATAAACAGAGGGCAGGACAGATACCTTTTGGCTGGAGGCTTTCTGAAGATGGAAATACCCTGCGGCCTCATCAGAAGGAACAGGAGGTAATCGGGCTGGCGAGAGAACTGCAAGGTCGGGGTATATCGTATAGGTCGATCTGTGAGGCTCTGGCGAAGGCAGGATATAGACCACAAGGCAGGGCGTGGCATCCGCAAACCGTGAAAAACATTTTGAAGAGGATTGCTTGAAAGAATGAGAGAAACTCATGATATAGTAATCTTTAGACAGCAGGCAAGAAATCGAGGAGGCATATAATAATAATGCTTGTAATCGTTGGAAAAGCGACACCAAACAAAAAATGGGGTTATGTAGAGCTTTTTCTCGAAGAATTCCGCAATATGATGAGAATGCAAGGCAGATTTGTTTACGCTTGGTCATTTAATCCGGATGAGAGGGCAATCAATACCATTCAGCAATACCTTGATAACGATGAAGTTTTCATTTACTTGCCTGGTAAGGACGGTCATTCTCAGGTGCGAATGCATGTCATTAATATCCGGCTTGCTTCAAAATGCCCTACTGAATGGCAATCTTACTGCATTGCCGATTTGCTGGACTACCCTAACAGGAGAATCTGGTTCCTTATTGATAACATAGAAGAAGACTTGGTTCCACCTGTTGATTTACTCAACACTTTTACCCCAGTCTTCCCTGATAAATACCAAAGATGGGGACAAAATAGTTTTGCTTTCTTGCGAGATAAGTAAATGGCTTAATCTCATCGCCGTCAATCACTGAGCGGTGCTTGACAGCGATGGTATCGAATTGATGAGTTGCAGAAGAAACGGCTAAGGTTATTATGAACTCTATGCGATAAACCCAATCAGGCTGGGAAGCCCCGCATCCATATTTGCGATCATGTCCTGATAGGCCGCTGGACAGCTCCTCGAACAAAAAGCAATACTTGCCGGCAGATGCCCCCATGACACCCGATTTGTAAAAGCGTCCCCTCCCGTTCATTGGTATCCCCAGTCGCTCATATAAAACACTTTCCGGTTGACTACGACTGCTCCGTATAATAGTCTATGAGCTAACAGTATTCGCAATGGAGGGGAATAATATGAAGAAACTCGCCCTGATTTTTCTGGCTGCTGGTTTCCTTTTGATCTTCCTTGAAGCACCAGATAGTAATGCATTTACTTCAGAGTGTCTGATTACTCTTCACCGACAGGCAATTAGCGATGCTATAAATTTGACCCCTCCTGAGCTGAAATCACTCCTGACAGAAAATGAAGCCTCTCTGCATAAACAGGTTAATGTAATTCATGACACAGCACCGAACAATAGGTTGACATATGGTGCATATTACAAGGCAATTATCAATGAAGTGAAGAAGGGCGATCAAAAGCGATATGATTATTTATCAAGGCTGCTGACCCATATTACGCTTTATCCTTTTCTAAGTTATAGCCCAATAAAGGTTTACGAACGCTGCGATGCAAATAAGGTGCTCAATGGAGCGACCGTTGTATATGACGGATTTACTAAAAAGTCATGCTCTGCTGTGTTTGAGGAAAGTTCATATAAGTATGGAGGAAGAGGGGATCTCATCAAACTACAGGAGTTTTATGCAATTCTTGTGAATGAAATATCTGATCTGTGGGTGTCAATGTGGATGGATGCAGGGAAGGATATTGCCGAATTGCCGCAAATTTATACTTTGGTGCGGGGCTCAAGTAAAAATGTTATCACATCACAGGAGAAAAGCATCGAGAGTCCCCGCAGTAACAATGGCGAGAATAATAATGCTTCTGTAACATATTCAGATTCTCATTTGAGCAAGTATAGAAGCACTTCAGATTTTGAGGGGGTTCCAAAATATAGCGCTGGGATCCAGCATTCTGAACCACAAGAACCACCGACTTCAGTAGGGAGCTCTTCGCTTAGCTGGGATGATTGTGATAGAAGGGCCAAAGAAAGAGGCATTAAGAAAGAATTTAAGCTGAAAGCCTCCGTGGATGCCTACAATGACTTTATGGCTGTTTGCACGGGAACGGATCGCCCGGCACGCAAAGAGAGATCAGCGGGAAATGACCGTTCTACTACTAACAAAACAAATCCCGGAGCTATTAATACAACTACCGGTGAGTTTTATCCAGGTGCAGCAGGGGGCGTAATCAATCCAAGAACAGGTCAATTTTATCCTGATGTTGGTGGAGGCTATATCAATCCGCAAAATGGTCAGTTTATGCCGAAGCACTAATTAAAGCAGCCACAGCATGAGGCATTGTAAAAGGTTATATTGCTGAATACAAGGAGAAATTACGATGAGAATAAGTGGGTTATCTGTCGCTGTATGTTTTGCTTTCCTGGCAATAACGAGTGTTTCAGCAAGTGGATTGTCAGATAGCTGGGAAACTTGTGAGAGCAGGGCGAGAGATGCTGGAATATTAAAGAAATTTGAATACAGTACTCAAATACAAAACTTCAATAACTTTATGGCAACCTGCGTTGTGTCAGAACGACAAACACGCGGTGAACAGACCTCCAACAGTTGGGATGATTGCGATAGAAAAGCTGCTGATTTGGGGATAAAGAAGAAATTTGAATATAAGTCTCAGGTCGAAGGCTACAATGAGTTCATGGCTGTCTGTACAAAATAAATATTAGTCGATACCGTCTTCTATTGTGTATAGCAACCCCAAAAGGGACAAAACCTCTAAGGCAGGTAAGCAGTGTTATAGCGATATGGACTGCGGAGGGGGAGGGCGTTGTATAAAGATAGGCAATTAAATGAACAGCAGTTGCACGGATTGATATATAACTGGATGGTTAGCAATTTTAGATAAAGCGTAAGCGTGCAATGTCATTACAAAAACAATACTTATCTGCGGATGCCCCCATGACACCTGAAAATGAATAATACCCCCTCCCCCTTGAAGGCTATCCCAAGCGGACATACAAATGTCCTTGAATTGAAAATGCCATTGGCAAGAGATATTTTTTTTCTAATTTTAGTAGCGAAAGTGGTAAAATTCGCCTATAATTGCGGCTAATGAGATGAATAGATGCCCTTTTTGTTCTGAGCAGATACAGGATGATGCAGTAAAGTGCAGATTTTGTAAAAAAAGGCTCGCGACTCTCCCAATAAAATCCTTTAAGTCACTGGAAAATTATCGAAAAACATGAATGATAATTGGAAATGCCCGAACTGCGGCTACATGAATGAATATTATTTGATTGTTTGTATTTGTGGTCAAAGGAAGGGACAACCCCCGACCGGATATCTGCCAACCAACAAAAAAAGTAATAAAAATGCGTCACTGAATAAGAAGGCAAACTCTGACAGTTCCCTCTTATGGATATGTCCTGAATGTTTGTCAAAAAATAGCGCATCGTCGTGTAACTGCGGTTTTCAAGCAAACGAATCTGAGTTAAAAACGTATTCTGTTGACCAAACAGCCAGTAACTTGCACAGCGATATCATATTCAATCGAAAGATGGGCAACAAACAGAGAGCAGATTTTCTGCTCGGTTATTTTCTAAAGCGATTTCCCGATTCTAAAGAGGCTTGCCAAGAAAAAGGGAATACTCATATCGAAGATAATCCGAATAAAATCCTCTGCCCTCATTGTGATGAGATGATTCCTAAGTTGTCGACAAAATGCCCAATTTGCGCAGAGGTAATAGACCATCAATTAGGAACACACGCAGCACTATCAAAAACAAAAGAGCGGCCATTTGTCGCATCCAGATGGTCTAAACAGCCAGCAGCGCAGAGTATTCCCAAAGTAGCCAAATCGAGTGATTCAATAACTGAAGTGGAAGTGAAAATGACCAAGTTGAAACAGTTATTGGACCGAGGTCTAATCACACAGAATGAATATGACCAGAGACGCAAAGAGCTTATTGATAAATACATGGCGTAACCCAGAGAGCTATTTATGAAGAAATGTCCTTTTTGCAGTGAACTCATTCAGAAAGAAGCGGTCAAATGTAGGCACTGCAAGGAGTGGCTGAATAAGCAGCCTGATAACCAACAACATTTATTTTCTAATCCTCCTAAAGAGAACTGGCGGAAAATCGTTCTGGGGGTAGTGTTTAGCGTATTTATGTTCATAATTAACCCTCCTATCGCTATTATGGTAATTTTGGGGGGCGTATTGGCTGTGGTGATACAACTCCTATATAGTTATATCATTAAAAAGAAAGACTATTCCTAACAATACCGATACCATTGAAATGAACCAAATGGATGATGATTTGACTGGAGGCTTCAGTATGAGAAGATGCCCTTTTTGTTCTGAGCAGATACAGGATGATGCGATTAAATGTAAACATTGTAAGGAATGGCTTAATAAGCAGACTACTTCTTATCAACATACGCAAGAAACTGCAACCTCAGCGGCCTTACTGCATCAAAAAAGAGAATCTCAAAGTAAACTGCCCGATATCTTATTATTTGCCTTATTTCTGCTCTCCTTGATATTTGTATTTCGACCGGCGCAGTATTGGGCCTATACTTTAGGTTTAGCGATGGGATTATGTTTAGTGCCATTAATTCCTTGGATTACTTTTCATATTACGACAAAAAAATCAAATGTGTGGCGAAATATATCAATCGGCGTTACATCCTTATTCTTGATCTTAGAGGTTTTAGCAATACTCCAACATAGGAAAGAGATGAGAATCACCGAGAGTACGCCAACAACTAAAACTGAAATTCCATCGAATCAAGAAGGTTTGCCAAGGATGGGAAATGGAATTCCAGCGAACAATGCAGATAAATATCTCGAAGAATTAGGCATTATCACACAAGAGCCAACGACTCAATCAAAAGGTGACCAATACTTACAGGAACTCGGGATTGACACCACACCGATGCCGGAACAACCGCATACAGACATAAATGAGCAAGAAAGACAACACTTTGAAGCTATAAAAGCTGCACATCCTGATTTTGATGAAATCATTAGGAAAGGATATCTGAAACACTGGATTCAACAGCAAACTGATGGAATAAGACAGCGCTACGAAAAAATATATAGGGAGGGGACTGCACAGGAAGTTATCAATATGATCACTGAATATAAACGCGCCATGCAAACCAGATCAAATAATCTACGGACTGATGGTGCTCCAAGCAGTGGAGTTATCTATAAATATGTGGATCAAAACGGCGGTGAACTTTACTCAGACTGGCCAAAATAAGACATCGACACAAAAAAACAATACTTATCCTAAAGACCCCCGTACACACCTCTTTTGAAAAATACCCCTTGCCCCTTTCGGTTCCCTCCAGGTCCCGCACACGAATGACATGAAATACTAATTAACAATTTTTTTGCTATTTCCCATGAACTCAAAGACCCTCAATGATTTCGTGCATGAAAGAAGGTATTCCGCTGATATCCAAGATGCGGAACATGTCCTTCCAGTGTATGACTTGGTGCGAGGACGAATGATGGTTAGCTTTGTTCACGAGAAAGACGAATTGCGTGTTGATCCCAAGAAGTGTCCTCATCAGGTATTCTTGGAGTTCTGTTTGTCCAACAGAGTTCACCCCTCGGGCTTTGAAAATGGCCACCTCGCTTGGTTTCTGGGGATAGCGACCCTCCATTGATTCTAACTTTGCCTCAATACAGACAGCTTCTCCTCGCGAGGAATGAATCACGATGTCTGGCTTCGCATTGAAGGACCACTTGAACCTGCAAACCTTCAGAAACTCGTCATTGACCGTTATGGTATTGTGATACTTAGTCAGACTCCAATTGCCTGGACTCTGAATGTACTTCGCGGAAGGCTGTGGGACGGCGCCGAAGAACTTGTTGAACTCGAAAGTGCTGAGAGTAGTGAGTTCACTCTCATTCCTGGGTTTGAGCAAAGTCAGAATCAACTCGCGTCTCTTCTCGTTGTCATGTATCTGAAACCACAAGTCACGAATGAAAGCATATTCGAAGTACATGCCCATTTCCAGGGGATCTACCTTGAAAGGGCATTCGATATACTCCAGAAAACTGTTGAGGTTGTCTTTGAGCAACAGGACATGGTAGAGAACAGCTGCGAGATTTCTCTCTTCCCTATTGATTGCAGCGTAGTTCTTATTCCAAGACAGAAAGGATCTAATATTCTCCACAGAGGCCCCTTTTCTATGGAAGGCTCGATGTCTGTCCAACCAGTTATTAGTTAGTTTCCTGCGGATACTCTCTTTGTAATGTTAGTCAGATAAATTCTGGTAATAACATACAATAGTTTCGATCTTTTGAGAAGTGAGATCCATAGGAAAGATTTGAGACTTTACTTGCATAGCTTGAAGGGTAATAAATAGACTTTTACACTTTGGGTTGCCTTTGAGATTTGTGAAGATCATTGCTTCTTTGATTTCCTCTTAACCCGCTCCTTAGGCTCAACCCCAAATCTTTCGTCATTTATTCTTATTGCCTCTACAACACCAGCAGCCTCAGATTCAAAGTCCTCGGATGCTTCCGACAAGTAAAGCCATTTTTTCAGGACAGAATGCTGTTTCACTGTTTTGAAGTCCTTGCAGATAGCATCATGGAACTGATGGTCTGTTGGAATCAATAATCCATTCCAAGGCTCTGCCCCTGAAGTAAGTAACAGAACCAACCGCCCATGAAGATAACAGGCTTGACATCCAAACATGGATTTTTGCAGATAGCTTGGTTCATCCATGATAGGCTCAACTACCCACTGGAAAGGATTTAGCTTCTTTTTCTTCTTGGTTGAGGATGCCATGTAGCATTTTACTGCATTCTTGCAAGGTCCGGCCAGGTCCGATCCTTACCTATCGCAGGGAATGTATATGTATAATAAACATCCTCCAAATGAATACTGATCCCCTGCTCACTTCATTTGCTGGCCAAGTGCAAGGAAATTTGCTAAGAAAATGCAAAGAATTTTGCTAAGAAATGCAAAGGAATATGCAACGGCTTCCTAACAGGTCTCAAAGCCTTGCCAGTATTGAGTTTGCAGCGGAGAGGAACACCTGCAAGTTGATCGAAAAACTGGAAAGCAGTCTTAACCCTGAAATTCACGAACCATTTTTAGTTTAGCCTATTTCCCTTGACGGACTTTTCAAGTGCTCATATAATTACGAAAAGACAAACGCGCCCAAAAAAAGTTAGTTTCACGAACTCAGGACCGATATGGAGGTGCGAAGTATGAGCCTCACAACAGAAGAGTACCGCGAACGCAAGTGGGGGCCTTTTCCAGCACTCAGGAAAGCACTTGAGGATAAACAAGTCCCCTCCAATAACTATGGACTTACCGCTGCCGATGATAACATGTTTGATGCCCTACACAGATTAACAGAGATCGCAGTGCTTGCAAACGCCTATGAGATCGATATCAAAAAAACAGCGGTATCCATGGGTCAGGAAGAAATGTATCGTGATCTGTGCAAGTTAGAAGAGTTTCTTGAGCAAGTTTCCCATTTTTTTAAAGGTAGCAGAGACAAGGTGCGGATGCTAAAAGCCACACTCTGAACGGTGCTTGTTTTCAAAAAGATCATAGGCAATACTTGCAATCTCATCATATGATTTTTTTAAATTTTATTCCAAAATATCTTTCCACAGATTGTATCGAGTAGACTTCCGTTATCAGAGCTGTTGTCCAATATACCAAGAGAATTGAACAATCTGCCATCTTAAGACCTCTCTATTAGTCCATGTATATCATTTCCAAATATAGATTAATTGCAGACATCGTATAATTGGTCATATAACCCCTTGATATATCAACGATATTTCCTCATAATGAGATCATCATATGCGGAGGTGAGTTATGGATCAAAACGGCGAACTTATTAAAGAGAAGAGGATCATGAACCTGACTAACATGGGCAAAGGTCGGCCGAAAGGATCTAAGAATATATTGCAGGCTGATGTCAAACAGGCATTCTGGAACGCCTTTGAGGAGATGGGCGGCATCGAGGGTCTTGTTGCCTGGGCGAAGAAGAACCCAAACAGCTTCTATCCGCTGGTCGCCAAGATGATGCCTACCAAGATTGAAGGCGCTAATAGTCATGCCGGAGTAGTCGTCAATATTACAGGCTTGGCTGATTAGATTAGAGACAGATAGAGGGTGAAAAGAGGGTAAATGCACACACAGAAGTAATTTATTTTGATTGTGAGTGAGCAGCATTTTTCAGTTGAGAGTAGAAGGTATGAAAAAGAAAAAGGAAAAAACCAAGAAAAAGGGATTCGTTGATCTCGCATCTGGGCAACTCAGACCTTACCTTACCATTGCACCAAAATGTCCAGACAAACCTGTCAAATGCCATATGAACCGTCCATCAAGAAGGCGTCTTGATGATTGTCCTGTTGATGCCGCCGGAGAGTGCAATCATGCACTGGCTTGGAGGGAACAGGTGCAACAGGTGGTCAACGACCCAGAGACTGTGCACGCTCTATTACAGAGTGTAGATGAAGAGGAGAAACTTAGGGCGCTTCTTTTCTCAGGGAACGATGAAGATGTGCCGGACGAACTTTTTTTTGAAGTAATCAAGCTGTTTGGTTACGAGATTCTATCCCTCCCATTAGCTCAACAGAAGATGGCCCGATGGCAAGAGGAAAAAAGAAATACTGACGAGGATATCCAGCGTAAGGCACAAGATAATATGAAGGAAATTGGCAGCAGCTTAGTCTACATAGGGCATCAGCGAAATGATCCAGCTAAAGGCTGGGTGGCATTAGCTCGACGCATGTATTACGATGAAATTCAAAGCCGAGACCTAAGCAAGATTAATAACATAAATACACTAAAGCCAATCGTACGAGCATTAATGGTTAACGCTCCCTATGCATTTCTAAAACCTTCTCCTGAGCAGGCAGATGCAATCCTGAAGGATATGGATACAGCCTGCCTGAAAGCGGCAACCCTTGCAGATTATATTGTTTCTAAGCTGTTCGATCTCAAACCTTCAGTTGTTCGCCAGTATTGCAAACCAAATAAGCTGCCAAACATTTTCTTCGTCAGATAACTTTCCCCATAGCAGATATTAACTTGGTAATCGAAGAATTATTATTCGATTACGAAATTCTCCCTATCAACCGGACGATAATAAAACTGTAATAGTTTTTCTAACTCGATAGATATGGAGGATAACAATGACCAAGAACAAGTCTCAGGAGCAGGACGATACCTTCATCACAGAGAACGCTACACTGGATGGTAATGAAGGCAAACCTTTTATCACCGAAGATTCAACCCTCACCGGTCTATTCATTGCGAAAGAACACAAAGTCCTTCCACAGCAGAACTCACGGCAGCGCGTTCAGTACTGTGTCTATGGAGATGTCAGAAAGAGCCTGGAGGAAATCTACCAAAACTTGCCAATAGGGGCGCTCGATGTACTAAATGGCATAAAGTCTGCACGAGCAATGATCTTCACCCTGAAAGGAGGGAGGGGTTAGTCATGAAACTGCCCTCTTTCCAGTTCTACACTGGCGACTGGCGAAAGGATCCCGGAGTCCAAGCCCTGAACTACCACGACCGGGGTGTATGGTTCGAGATCTTGTGCCTCATGCATGAGAGCAATGAGCGGGGCGTGCTACTGCTCAATGGCCTCCCGATGCCGATTGAGGCTCTTGCACAGGCCCTCGGTTTGGATAAGCAAATTCTAACCACCACGATAACCACCCTTCTAACCTATGGTGTGGCAAGTAAGAGGGAATCGGATGGTGCATTGTACTCGCGGCGCATGGTACGGGATGAGAATCTACGAAAAATTCGATCTGATGCGGGAAAACAGGGGGGAAATCCTGCTTTGCTTAAGCAAATTCCAACCACCCAGGTTAAGCAAAAATCAACCCCTTCATCTTCATCTTCATCTTCATCTTCATCTTCATCTTCATCTTCAAAGAAAAAGAAACATATAGGCAAGGATTTCTCCTTGCCTGAATGGATTGATCCTAAGACCTGGGATGCATATGTCCAAATGAGGCAGAAGATCAAGAAACCAATGACGGAAGACGCTATCACTTTAGCAATCGAACAGTTAAGCAAACTCAGGGAACAGGGTAATGATCCGAAGAAAGTTTTGGAGCAGTCAATCTTTAATTCCTGGCAGGGACTATTCGCTTTGAAAGGGGGCGCAGATGGATCAAATACAAGTGCTGGACCTAAAGGGGCTCAGGATTTCTCCAAATACCGAACCTGATTGTCCTCACGGTTGCGAGAACAACAGTGGGTACAGGGTGGAAATAACCGCGGAACATCCGCAAGGGTTAGCTATCCCCTGTCAATGCGAACTTGAGCGGAGGCAGCAGGTGAAATTTGAAAAGCTGCTTAAACTGAGCGAGGTCGGCCAGGACCGGCATATGACATTTGAGAAATATAAACCCAGGCATCTGACACAGGAAAAGGCCCTGGACACGCTCAGCAGCGTTCACGGGAGCTATTTTTTATTCGGGCCATGGGGAACCGGTAAAACTCATCTTGCGACGGCTTCAGTGATTCGGGCATTGCACGAGGGCATCCAGGGCGTGAGGATATCGGTCCCGAGCCTCTTGCAGCGAATGCGACAGTTCGGGGTCAGTGAACCGCTCGAAATAGAAATGCTCGCGCAGCGAATACCATATCTGGTCCTTGACGATTTCGGGAAACAGAAAATTACGGACTGGAACGAGGAGAGGCTTTTCGAATTGATCGATAAGAGATATTCGATGTGGCGAGCGGGGAAAGGCCATACGACGATCACCGCAAACAATGACTTTGATGTGCTCATAGGCCGAGTAGACGGCGCGATCATAGATCGCATAAGTGGCATGTGCGAACCCTTTTTTGTGGACGGGGAAAGCGGGAGAGGAAGGTAGGATGGGTGTCAAGCGATCTGGCAAATGCTGCCGTACGCATGGCACATACATTTATTACCACGGGATCCAGAGCCGATGAGGTTGCATCGATAGTGAAGCTCTTTCTTGACAGCGACAGGTCTTCAGCAACTGCATGGAGGTGTTGAGTATGCAGGAAACAGGGATCTCCGTGTCTAAATTGCACCTGAAATGCTGCGGTGAGTAGGGCGACACCGTGACGAGCTTGACAAACGCAGACTGCATTGCCTATCTTCTTTCTATACAAGAGGGGAAGAAGATGTCTGGCTCTATCCGCACGAAAGAAAAATGTCCTATTTGTCAGAAACCATTTGAGCATATCGAAAAGTTGGGGTACATTTGCGCTCGACATAAAACCCAGCCGTCAAGGTTCTTCGTTGATGTTTACTTCGGCAAGCAGATCAAGATATACAGCCACAAGTCCGGACTTGTACTTTCTTCATATGACCTGGCCATTGAGACACTCAAACACATTCAATACGAGATCAGGAACAAGACCTTTGACCCATCTAAGTATGTAGCAGCAGATATTAGAAGCTATTTATTCGAAACCAAAATAGACAAATGGCTGCTCATAAAAGAGACAGTTGATAAGATTTCGGTCATTGACAAATACAAGCAATACAAGCGGGATTATTTTAAGTTTTTTAATGGATGGGATATCCGGGAAATTAGATCAACCCATATTGATGATTTTAATGTTCAGCTTCCCGTTCACCTCAGCGATAAGACAAAGAAAAATATACTTGCCTGTCTGCATAGCTTTTTTACCTGGCTTCAAAAAAAAGAGCATATTCAAATTATGCCCGTTTTCCCAGAGATTAATCTGGCTGATCCTGACTGGAAATGGGTTGATGTGGATGTACAGAGCTGCATTATTTTAGCTATTCCAGAAGAGCATAGGCCGCTATATCTCTTTTTAGCTCTTCATGGTTGTAGGCCATCTGAAGGCCGTGCATTGAAGGTTAAGGATATTGACTTCAAGCAAGGTTCTATTAAAATCAGGCGCACATTTTCAGGAAAGAGCGGCAATATTTTAAGAGAACTTAATGAGCAAGAAACTAAGCAGAAAGACAAGACAAAAACGGGGAAGATTAGAGTTATACCTATTAATGCTGAGATGTTGAATATATTAGAAAAACTCTGTAAAAACAGGTTCGGAGAAGAGTTTGTTTTTCTCAATAGAAGAGCAAAGAAACATTACAACAAGACGACATTCGGAGAAATATGGAGAAGTGCATGCAAAAAGGCAGGGACTTTTATAACAGCTTATGAAGGATTGCGGCATTCCTGGGCTTCACAGAGGGTTTCCCGTGGTATCAGCCTTTATCTCGTTTCGAAGGTCTTAGGTCATACTGACAGCAGGACTTCAGAGCGTTACGCTCACACAAATCTCAAGAGTTTGCAAGACATCATGAACATATCCGCAATGCCCTCGCTATCCCCAGACTATCCCCAGGCCGAAAAAGAAGTTAAGAAAGCAACTGAAATATAATAGTTTTTCGAAAATCGGTAAGACTTCGAATCCCCTACCGTCCACCAGCCTTTTTCTTCTGCGGCATCCCATCCTGAAGCAAGGCTCTTGAGGCTTCTTTTACGACCTCTGACAGCGGGACGCCGGCTATCTGGGACAACCTTCTGCAGTCTTCATATTCTGGCACGGACCGGATGACGCGGTCCCCGAATGAAGAGACCTTAATCCTCACCGCTCCGTATCGGGTGCGAATCCGCCGGAACTGCCGTTGCATCGTCACCCGATCAGCCTCATAAAAGCGCACGCCTATGGTTGTCGTCTCCCGCAGAACGATATCGACAAGTGCTTCTTTTCTCTGTGGACGGCAGAGGACCGTGAGCAATGTTCCGGGGCGGGTTTTCTTCATGATCACGGGTGTGAGGAAAACATCGAGGGCACCATGAGCGAAGAGCTTTTCCATGACATGTTCATATACCTGGGGATTCATGTCATCAATGTTCGTCTCGATAACGGCAATAGTCTCGTTCTGCATCTCTGCATATTCTTCACCTATCATGATCCTGAGCACGTTCGGCCAGTTCTCGGGGTCAGCATCTCCTGCACCTACACCGACGGTCTGGGCAGCGAACAGGGGGAGGGACGTGAACCCCGACGAAAGCGTTCTGAGCAGGACTGCGCCTGTCGGGGTCGCAAGTTCAAAGGACGGGCCGGATGCATAGCAGGGAATCCCCTTCAGGATCTCTACCGTAGCAGGTGCAGGGACAGGCATTACGCCATGGGCGGTTCTCGTTATGCCCCTGCCGACATTAACCGGTGACGCATACAATTTTTCGACACCGAGGAAGGAGAGCCCGATGAGGGTACCAAAGATGTCGACAAGACAATCAACACACCCCAGCTCATGTAAGTGCGTCGTATGAAGTGATCTCCCATGCACCTTAGCCTCTGCTTCGAAAAGGTTTTTGAAGGTTTGATACCCCTGCTTTTTTATGCCGTCAGGAAGCAATGACTCTTTTATAATGTTCTGTATGTCTTTCCAGCCCCTCGCCTCATGCTCTCGGCCTTTCGCCGTGACGTCGACCGCTACTTTGGTTGCTGCCAGCCCCGCCCTTGTTACCCGTGACTCGCTGAGCCTGTACCCTTTCAGGCGGAGCTTTCCAAGCACTCTCCGTATCTCCCTCAGCGGGGCACCGGCATCGACCAGCGCCCCTAGGAACATATCCCCGCTGACGCCGGAAAAGCAGTCGACATACGCTTTTTTCAATCAATCCACCTCGTCACGGAAATATGTTCACGCTTCATTCGAATGCGCTTGCCGCGCTAATGCTACCCGATATTCAGGTGAGGTTTCACATCCCTGATGAAATCGAGCTTCATAAAATACTCCCCGATAGTAGATCGGTATTCACCGATGAGCTTCATGGCCTCAGCAGCGAGCGCAAAACGTTGTTCAAGACTTATCCTGCCGCCCTGCCTCGCAAGCGTTTCCATGAAACTCGCATACTGTTTCGGGGATGTGAGAACAGCAATGCTGTGCCAGTTCTTTGCCGATGCCATGGTCATGGCAGGACCGCCGATGTCAATATTTACCCGCGCTGTTTCCGGTGAGGCGCCCTGCTTAGAAGTAACTTCGGTAAAGGGATAGAGGTTGCCCACAAAAATATCGAAGTAGACACCCGCGTGCTCTCCTCCCTGTGCGAGCGTTCTGTGAAGATATTCTTCGTGTGCAGGGTTTCCCCGCTCGGCAAGCAGACCTGCATGGATTTTGGGATGCAGCGTCTTCACGAGTCCGCCTTCCATCTCTGGCGCGCCGGTAAATTCTTCGACCGATAGGTAGTTTTTTGAAGCGGTTGCCCCCAAGATCTCCAGAATCCTTTTGCCGGTGCCCCCCGTCGAATAGAAACAGGCATCCGGATTTGACCTGAGAATACCCGGGATCAATGCGTCCAAACCTGTCTTGTCAAAGACGCTCACGAGGATATGCTGTGGCGTTATGAGGTCGATGACCTGATACTTGTTCTCTCTGATGCTCATGTTCCCCCCTCTGCAGCTGCGGCATTCGCGACGCGGTATATTACAATGAGAACCCCGGTCCTGTCATGCCGCGCAGGACGAGCTTTTGAAGTTCAAGGCATCAACCCATGACAAAAAAGGCTGCTGGATCAGCAGAGTGGTATCTGCATGGAAGCCGCCTCAGCACGTCCGGCGAGACCCTGGCTCACCGTGCGACTGAAAGCAGCTCTTCCATGTCCGTGATCATCTCGGCAATCGTCTTCTTGATGCGCTGGCCGAAGCGAAGCCGCTGTCTCAGGTCAATCTCGATAGCGGAAAGATCCCGATACAGTTCTGTGCGATCGAAGACGCATGCTGCATTCTTTTCATCGGGCAGGTCCCAGTCGATGATATGGCAGCCCGAGCCCTCAATCACCGCTCCGTCAGGCCGTCTCATCCGGTAGGGTACCCCGTGAAGCCTGCAGATCATCAGACGGTATTCGTAAAGACTGCAAAGACCATGCTGATTCAGCGGACACATGATCCGCCGGGGCCGCCCCAGGGCATCGTCCGCACGATACTGTTCTGTCACGGTACGGCTCCGGGCGAAGATGGCCTGGCGGGTCTGCTCATCGCAGGACTGGATCCCGCGAAGAAGATAAAGGAACTCCGCAAGGGTATGATGGTAGAAACGCTCCTCACAGCAGTTCTCGTGACAGGCGTCACAGGTGAATCCGTAGCACGCCGCTGCAGCATCATAGGCTTTCCCCATGCGATGGTAAAGATCCCGCACCCTTCCGGCAAATACGTCTATGGTCGCCTGATCTACGGCAAGGAGAGGGGAAAAAATGCTCATGCCCTGTTGCAGGACCGCGTCGAGATCATGTCCCAGATGCTTTCATCAAGCTCTTCCAGATAATCAGCGATACCGAACCGTTTGCCGCAGTCCATGCAGCGCAGGGTTACGGCTCTTCAGCCGAACTGGATCCGCAGAGGACCATTGCATGATCTGCATTTCAGCCGTGTCTCCGTCATGCACCTATTCTAGCCAATTCCATGATCTTTTTGAAATCATCGCCCCTCGCGTATAATGGAATAGTGAAGATCGCAACCCTTGTTGTGGGACAGCTTGATACGAACTGTATTGTTATCGCCGATTCCCTTACCTGCGATGCCTGTATCATAGATCCGGGAGACGAGCCAGAGCGGATTAGCGACTATATCGACGCGAACGGCCTGAAACCTGCATACATTGTATTTACCCACGCACACTATGACCATGTCTGTGGTGCGAGGGAGCTGAAGGAGAAGTATCACGCCGCCATGGTCATGCATGCCGATGACATGACGACCTACGATGAAACCAAAAGGCTCTGTATCACCTGGGGCTATGATGAGGAGGATTTCCCCCGACCCGATCTTTTCGTTCATGAAGGAGATACCGTCAGCGTAGGCGCTCTGTGCTTCAGCGTTATCCATACACCGGGCCACACGCCCGGCAGCATCTGCCTCTTCGGACACGGTCTGCTCGTAACCGGCGATACGCTCTTTCGTGGCTCTGCTGGCAGAACAGATCTTCCGGGGGGTAACCGGGAACATCTCCGGCATTCATTGAAGAAACTCGGGCGACTTCCCCATCCAACGCGGGTAGTATGCGGCCATGATGCTGAGACCACCATCGGCGAAGAGGTGAAGACAAATCCGTTCATGCTGCTTTCCTAGCCGTTGCAAGGCGTATGAGAATGATCACGCAAAGGTTACCGCATCTCATCGTGACAAGGGGTAGTGATTTTGCCGCCACGCAGCGGTCGGCGGCTGAGGCAATGGCACTAATCGAAACCATCAGTCCTGAAATTGAACGGCACACAGCAGCCGTTTGCATTCGCTGCCCTGCTGTCTGCTGCCTACAGAAACACTCCCGCTATGACCTCAGTGATACGATCTTCCTCTCCGCGATGGGACTACCTGTTCCCGGAGACACTCCGGAAATTGAAGAGAGCGCCCCCTGCAGGTTTCTGGATGCCTCAGGCTGCAGCCTGAAGCGTTCCCTTCGTCCCTTCCGTTGCACGTGGTTCTTCTGCTCACCCTTACTCGACCATATCGTCGAACAATCTTCCCCCCCTGCATACCGTGAGTTTATGAGAACCCTTGAAAAAATAACGGAAACGCGGATAGCCATGATGCGCCACTTCGAAGAGGCCGAAGCAAAGATATCCGCGGTCTGTTTGCAAGCACAAGCAAATAACCTGTTGTTTTATTGACACTTTTTACCTTTGTACGATAATATGATATGTATTTGAGATGGCAGATAAGACCGCAACGCTCAAGGAAGTCCAGAAATACTTGGCCAAAGGTGCCACAGATAAGGCGATTTCTGAGCTCACTCAGCTTGTACAGGAAAGCCCTGACGGCAATATTTTTAATACCATCGGGGATCTTTATCTAAAGAAGGGCGATCAGCATTCCGGCATAGAATTCTACCAGAAGGCAGCGAGTTACTTTAGGCAGGAGGGTTTTTATCAGAAGGCCCAGGCGCTCTATAAGAAGGTCCTGAACCTTAATCCCAACAATGCCAGTGCCCTTTACGCGTTTGGCGAGCTGAGTGAAGAAAAAGGGCTCACGACCGACGCCATAAAATATTACCTCGCCACGGCAGATCTGCGTTCTAAAGAGGGCAAGAAGGACCAGATCCTTCAGGTCTACCAAAAGATCCTTTCCCTTTCACCGGCGAATATACCGCTCAGAACAAAAGTCGCCGAGATCTTCATCAAAGAGGGTCTGAAGTCCGATGCGTCACGTGAGTACCTCCATATTGCAAGAGTACACGAAGAAATGGGCGATCATGCAAAGGCAAAGGAGCCCTACCTGAAGGCATTGGATCTTTTTCCACGCAGCAAGGAAGCCGCCCTCGGACTTTGCGAGCTCCACGAAAAACTTGGTGAGTTCGCGGAGGCAGCAGCGTGCGTGAAAGAAGCCGTACTGCTTTTCCCTGACGAACCGGATGTCCTCCTCCGTTGCACAAAAATTGCCCTCAAACTTGACGATGTACTTACCGCAACGCAGAGCCTTCACCGGATCATTGAAAAAGAACCGGAGAATGTCCAGGCGCGCAAGATGCTCGGAGACTTTTGCCGCAGGGAAGGTTCGTGGGAAAAAGCATGGGAGCACTATCTTCCGGTGCTTGACGACATCCTTTCTAACCAGAATCATAATGACGCAATCAGCCTTCTCGAGTCTTTTAGGCAGATTGACCCTGTGGAGACCGGCAAGCGGCTTATCTCTCTCTACCGGCAGTTAGGCGAACAGCAGCGGGTCTGTGATGAACTGATATCCCTCGGAGACTACTATGCATCGCATGACAGGGGGGAAGATGCGCATGCGTGCTATGAAGAGATATTGCAGATAGTCCCCGAACACAGCCTCGCCAAGACGCGGCTGGCTTCAACATCGCCTGAAGCCGAGCCGATGCCTGCGCCGGATCTGCCTTCTGCCACCCCGAAAGAGGTAGAGATCCCTGATCTGGATATCTCCCTGGAAGAACCCGAAGACTTCGTCGGCAAAAAAACATCTGAAGAAATGCCGACCGAATCCGTCGGGGTTCAGGAACCCGAAAAGGAAAAAGAGCCGGAACATATGCCTGAACAGGGAGAAAAATCTGTCGATGAGATTATAACTGAGGTGGACATCTTCACCCGGTATGGTCTGATTCATGAAGCCCAGAAACTCCTGGAAGGACTGAAGAACCGCTTCCCTGATAACATTGATGTGCATCTGCGTCTTAAAACCCTGTATCGGGACATGGATGAGAAGGAGTTGGCGGTAACAGAGTGTATTGTTTTAAGCGGAATCCTCAAGCGCCAGGGTGATGAAGAAGGTTCCCTGCAGATGCTGAAGGAGGCATATGAGATCAACCCCGAAGACCCGAGGATGGCTGAACACAGCTTCGGCGAGATCGGGAAGCTTGCGGCTTTCATCACTCCCGCTGACGAAGGCTTTACTCAAGTTGTCCGGGAAAGAGAGCCCGACATCGAAGATTATGAAGAAGAACTGGCAGAGGCGGAGTTCTATTTCCGCCAGGGACTCAGTGCTGAGGCTGTTACAATCCTTGAAAAACTTCATAAGCTCTTCCCCGAAAACCGCGATATTCTCGAACGTCTTCATGCACTTGGGCAGACAGCTTCGCTGACCGAGACGCAGGAAATTTCGAGTGTTGAAGAATTCTCCAATACTCTTGATTTACCTGATACGTCAGGTCAGACCGGAGCGGTTGAGACACCGGAACCTGCAAAAACTGCAGAAGTTTTTTCAGACACCGGAGAAGAACCTGACCAGGAAGGAAGTCCTGCGCTGCCCGTCAGTGATAGTGCCTTCGGGGGAAGGGGGGAAGAGCTGCCTGCGCCTGCCCAAGATCCTCGAGGATTTGACAAGAAGACCGTTCCTCAAGAAGAGGAGACGCTGCATGATGCCACGGATGCAGTTGGTGAAGCCGAGTACGAAGATTTCAGCTTCTCGGAGGACGAGCTCGTTGAGGCGCAGGAGATGCCTGAGCCGGTGCTCGACAATGAGGTGCTCGAGATTTTCCAGGAGTTCAAAAAGGGGCTTGAGAAGGAGCTTTCTGATGAGGATTCGGAAACGCATTACAATCTTGGAATTGCATATAAGGAAATGGGACTTATCGATGATGCGATAAAAGAGTTCCAGACATCCAAGAACGATTCCAAGCGGTTTCTCCAGTCCTCCACCATGCTCGGCGTCTGCTATACGGAAAAAGGCCTCTATACCCTTGCCATCGATGTCCTGGATAAGGCAATGAAAACCGTGAAGGAAAAGGGCGAAGCCTACTGGGCACTCCGCTATGAGCTTGCGGAAGCATACGAAAAGAACAACGAACTAAAGAAAGCACTCGAGCTGTATACCGAAATATTCGGCTGGGATGCAAAATTCCGCAATGTTTCTGATAAAATGGGGCAGTTGCAGGCACATATGCCACGGACTGCCGAAGCCGAGAAAGCTCAAGACAAAGAAAGGCCCCGAGGAAGAAAAGACCGGGTTTCATACCTGTAATTTATGGACTATCTGGAATATTACACTCTCGGAGAGCATCCCTTCTCAAATGTTGTTGACAGCAGGTTCTACTGGAACAGCCCTCAGCAGGCTGAAGCGCTCATAAAGCTAAAATACGCCATCGATACACGCAAAGGTCTTGCGGTGGTCATCGGCAATATCGGCACAGGAAAGACCACCCTTGCCCGCAAGATTCTTGAGGAACTCGATGAAGAGCAGTATGAGGCGGCGCTCCTCGTAATCATCCATTCCTCGGTAAGTTCCGAATGGCTCTTCAAGAAATTCGCTATCCAGCTGGGCGTTAAGAATATCTCTGATAACAAGGTGGAACTGCTCGGGGAGATCGCGCGCCGTCTCAAGGAGATCAACGAAGAGGGAAGAAGGGCCGTAGTGCTTATGGATGAGGTGCAGATGCTGAACTCCCGGGAGATCATGGAGGAATTCCGCGGACTCCTGAATATGGAGTCATCCGACGGCAAGATGGTAAATTTCGTCTTCTTCGGACTTCCTGAGCTCGAGCAGGTGCTCTCGCTGGATGAACCGCTCAAGCAGCGGGTAGCCATCCGGATCAGACTGAATGCCTACTCTGAAGAGGACACCCGGGACTACGTCCAGCACCGGATGATGGTTGCCGGAGGAAGAACTGACATTTTTTCCGACACCGCCACTGCGATGGTCTTCAAGTATTCACGAGGCGTTCCCCGGCTCATTAACACCATCTGCGACAATGCGCTGCTCGAGGGGTTTCTTTTCAAGAAAAGCGTCATCGACGATGCCATTGTCAAGGCCGTTGCTATGGACCTCGGTCTCGAGAATTAATCCCTACGGCTGAATCCTATCTCTTTGATCTCGAGTGTTACTACATAGCGTGTGAGCTCTATCCGCATCCGTGATGGGTACCAGACGCCGTCTTGGCGGGCAAATACATCATACTGCACCGTCAACTGCTTGCCGTCGACAAAGTCGATCCGCTGTCTTCCCGGCAGGAGGGTATTTCTGTCCAGCCACAGCGTGCGCGTGGCATTCTGGAGCACGAGGTACTCTCCGTCCTCGCGAAGGGCATAGTCCTCAAGGTCCCACCAGTAGAGACAGTCCCGCAGACCCTTCGTCAGGATAGTCCTCTTTGTCCTGTCCAGCCGGGGTGTGCTTGTTACCACGCCATCGCGGGACGAGAGATCCATGCCGAGAATGCCCAGCGAGTAGACTTTCAGATGGAGATCGCCTCCCGGAGCAATAGCGAGAACCGCATCGCCAACCATTTGAGAGTCCTTCTTCTCGAAGACAACAGACATCGTCGCATCAATGCGCTGAATGCCCTGTCGTTCAGCCAAAACTTCAGCTATTCCCCGCTCTTCACGTAGCGGCACTTCCACCTTCTTCGGCGCGCATGCCGTAGTAAGGAGGATATTACAGCAAAACAGCGTCAAGAAAATCTTCACAGTTTCTTACTCCAACAATCTCGATCCCCTGTTTCCCCCTGATCTTTTCAGCATTGCCTGCGGGAAGCACAGCCCTCCTGAACCCGATCTTTGCAGCTTCTTTCAGCCGATTGTCAGCCTGGGCTACGGCCCGCACCTCACCGGAAAGTCCGATCTCGCCGAATACGCAGGTCTTCGGCTCAACCGACCTTTCGCGCGCCGAAGAAGCTATCGTGGCAATGATACCGAGATCGACCGCGGGCTCCATGATCTTCAGGCCTCCGACAATATTTATAAATATATCCACGCCGCCAAGATGGAGGCCCGCCCTTTTCTCCAGCACGGCGATCAGGAGGTTCACCCTGTTGAAGTCAACACCGATCGAGGTCCTCCGGGGAATGCCGAAGTTCGTTTGAGAGACAAGCGCTTGAATCTCGACCATGAGCGGCCTGGTTCCTTCGATACAGGCAACCACCGTGGATCCTGATACATGCTGCGGCCGTTCTGAGAGGAATAACTCAGATGGATTGTTCACTTCCCTGAGCCCGGCATCCGACATTTCGAATATGCCGATCTCGTTCGTCGCGCCGAAACGGTTCTTCATGGTGCGCAGCACGCGGTATGAGTGGCCGCGATCACCCTCGAAATAGAGAACCGTATCCACAATATGCTCGAGAACGCGCGGCCCAGCTATCGTCCCTTCCTTTGTGACATGCCCTACGATGAAGACAGGGATATGGGAGCGTTTTGCATGCAGCATAAGCCTTGCAGCGCACTCCCGAACCTGGCCGACCGAGCCGGGAGCCGACAGAAGCTCGCCCGTATAGACCGTCTGGATAGAGTCAATGACCATGGCACAAGGAGATAGTTTGTCGGCGGCAACGAGTATGCCTTCAAGCGATGTTTCCGGAAGAAGGATGATATTTTCAGCATTCACCGAGAGCCTGTCAGCCCGCATCTTGATCTGTTGGGGAGATTCCTCTCCTGAGACGTACAGCAGCTTGCCGGTGCTTTCTGAAAGACCTGCGAACGCCTGCAAGAGCAATGTCGATTTCCCGATGCCCGGATCGCCGCCCACAAGGATGACCGAACCTGCGACGACACCTCCGCCGAGTACGCGGTCGAACTCTCCGATGCCGGTTGATGTCCTTTTCTCTGAGATGCCCTCTATCGCCTGGAGAGACACCGGCACCGTTTTTGATGCGTGCTGCAGCGAAGAAGAGCGGACTCCTGTCGCGGCCTTTTCTTCCACAAAACTGTTCCAGGTTCCGCAGTCGGGGCATTTGCCAAGCCACTTTGCACTGGCGTAACCGCAGGATTGACACTGGTAAAACGTCTTTGTTTTAGCCATCGACTGCCCTCCCTATCGGTAATGAATCCTGCACATCCGAAATACGGCCATCTGCATCATACCGGATATTGTAATTATTCCATTGACCCGTTTCCACGAAATAATCCTTGACATTGCCGCATCTGCTTTTGGGACATTGCCGAATCCGATCTTTACGGCTGGGCTTTTATCAGCATTTCCTCTTCTCCTGAGATCGGCGGCAATTTTCCTGAGAGTTTCCGCAAGCGTGCTCACCACCTTCTGTTGCTTGCATCCTTTATTGAACATGATCTCTGCCAGGCGCTTAAGCATCCCTTATGTGACGAGGCGACTCTCCTCCCTCCTAAGGATGATGCATATAAACGCCTGCTGCCTGATCTGCTAAGGTTCTCAATCGGCAGTCTATTCGGATAGCTGCAAGCCTGCTGGCTGAAAAAATCATGCATCACGGCCAGGAAAGGCATCTGAAATGGTGACTTCACCAGATATTCACTACTAGAATATACCTAATATTGCGATAATATTTTGATTTTATTCGATATTTATAGTGGTATTATTTTTGCTAGAAAAAAGGTATGGTGACCTTAAGAAAAGATATCCTCAGAGAGTCAGTCGAAATTTGCAGGCAGTCAAACCTGTATGATGAGTTTACCCGCGAAGAAAAACGTGAAGCCGTCATACACGTTTACCATGTTATCCTTGAATACCAGTCAATCGGAGGAAGGGCTTTGGAAGGAAATCTCTGGGAATTGCCTTATCTCTCTCTCCAGGCCTGATAGGCCCTATCCGGCATCTTTTCTTCCGAGAAACCATACGTCATTTCCAATGCACCTCTCTATTATGTCACCGGCATTATCTTTTCAGTTCTCGACAATCACCAGCGGCAGCACTGGCTCTAATTACGCTGATTTGTTGTGATGCTGATCACAGTAATATGCGGCTATTGCGTGATATAAAATAGTCAATCCCCATCGTTTCCTCCTTTCTCTTCCCTCAGCCCCGAAAGGGGCTCCTCTGTCTTCGAGCGGGCTTCTGTCCATCATCCCCCTATCGTGAAAATTCCCTGTTCATGTCGGGATTCTTTTTTTATGAGGAAACGGCCAACGTGATTACCAGTTGCCTCTGACAATAAGAAACGTACGGGAAGATAAGACGTAAAGAAGATAGGAGAGCTGCATTCCTGCCTTTAGGGCTCTGCTCATGAAGCGCCATCCCATGCGAAACAGCTGATCATGCACCGAAAATAAGAATAGCGCTATAAGAAGAACTCTGCGCAGACGGAACAAAGGCGACTGGCATAGGATAAGGGGGTTGACTCCCGACCTTCTCCAGACGATCAATAAGCACCAAGAAATCATCAAGGGACGAAATGAAAGATCGGTATGCTGGAGGGGCGCTTAAGCGGCTTGTATCAATCATAATTATTCAGTTGCCGTAAACAGATAGTGAGCTGAGCGAAAAACAACCGAAGAAACATTCGGACATGACCAATATTCGTTCTTTGCGCGACAACGTGGTAAATCAACTGCGGTGTCGCTTCCATATCTGGCACACTCATCGGACAGCGATCCGGTGACCCTCCGCAAGGTGCGATGCAATTTCTTGGAAAGTTCATTACCCTCATCACAAAGAACTGATCATGATCATCGAAGGAAACAGATTCCCAAGGCCATCAATGCATGCACATGCAACCCTTGCGCATTGGCGGAACGTTTGTCCTGTAACAGACATAGCCGAAGGACAATCGTTGAAGTCCGCCGGGATGAGGAAGATTTGCCGCAGTTCTCTTCTCACATCGGACTTTCCATCGTACCTCCTCTTGTGAGCAGGATGTTCTCCATTGCCGTGCAATCGAGAGGCCGGGAGATAAGATATCCCTGGGCGAATTCCCCCTTCAGGGACCGGTAGGACTCCAACTGCTCGGTCGTTTCTATTCCTTCAGCAATGACATCCAGGCTCAGATCACGCGAGAGTGCAATGATCGTCTTTACGATAGCACTGTTATGTTTATCGGTAGTCAGCGCATTGATGAAGGAGCGGTCTATCTTCAGTCCATGAATGGGAAAGTGCCGCAGATAGTTAAGCGCTGAATAGCCGGTGCCGAAATCGTCGATATCAATCCGCACCTGAAGGTCTTGCAGACGCTTCAGAAGGGCTGCTGCCGGTTCAGGATTATCTATGAGCATGCGCTCCACAATTTCCAGCCTCAGCTTTCCCGCCTCAAGACCGGTATCCTGCAGAATGTTCACCACGACATCGTAAAAGTCTGGCTGAGAAAATACTTTCGCAGAGACGTTCACGCTGATGGTAAGGTCTTGGCATCCGGGAATTTGCACCTGCCATCGGCGTACCTGCCGGCAAGCCTCGTGTATTACCCACTGGCCAATCGCGACAATTAATCCGGTTTCTTCAGCCACCATTAAGAAATCCAGAGGATAGAGAAGCCCTCGCTTTGGATGCTGCCAACGCACCAGAGCCTCGAACCCGATGATCTGCCCTGACTCCATCGATATAATGGGCTGATAGTGAACTACGAATTCATTATTTTCCAAAGCCTTCCTCAGATCCGTCTCGAGCCAGAGCACGGTCTCTGCTTCCGCATGCATTGTTGAGTCAAATATTACATGGCAGGCCTTACCACGCGCTTTTGCCTGGTACATGGCGATGTCAGCATCACGGATCATCTCCTCCGGTCGGCAATAATCCATCAGATTGCTGAGAATGATGCCCACGCTCACGCTTGTGAATATGTCATGCCCGGACACTCGAAAGGGCAGCTGCATCTCAGCTTTGATCCTGTTGGCCAGAATATTAACCTGCTCAACTCCCTTGGCATCATCCATAAGTACAGCAAACTCATCACCGCCGAAACGCGAGACTGTATCAACATTACGGACACATCTTTTGAGGCGCTGGGAAATGAGAACCAGGAGCTGATCTCCTATAAGGTGACCAAGACCGTCGTTGATGACTTTGAAGCGGTCAACGTCGAGGAAAAGAACTGCAAATATGCTGCCGGGATACCTTTTTCCATGTTCCAGCGAAGACTGAAGACGATCCATGAAAAGAGCCCGATTCGGCAGATTGGTCAGCACATCGTAGAAGGCCTGACGGCTTAATTGTTTCTCAGCCTTTTCCAGTGCGTTGCTCTTCTGAATCAGCTGCAGATTGATACGCTCCAATTCGGCCGTGCGCCTTCGCAGCGCTTCTTCTGCGAGGAGCGTTTTATGGAACAATTTTGTTTTTTCGTTAATAAGATAGGCCATGACCGTGAGAACAAAGGGGGCTAGGAGGAGAAGCGCCCGATATCTGATGCCGGACTGTTCCAGAGAAACAAAATAGTCCAGGACTTCCGTACCGAGATCTTGCTGCTGGGTAATGAAGAATAAATACAGACCGAGGAATGCCCAGGCGAGCAAGACAATGTATACTGCTGCCCGGGAGAGGGTCTTGTATTCCCTACTACTTTCTGAGCCTTCTTTACTCACTAAACCCTATGCTCCTCACTAAGATTAACGAAGCTCACACCAGAAAACAATACACGAATAAAACGGCCATGCAGACATACCATTCAATTAATAATAGCTGAAATGTGCAAGATACACGGAATGAACATTCCCTCCGTAAGATAGTATCTCCATAAGATGCACCCTGGCCTCACACAATTTGGGTGTGCCGTAGATCAAAGGGAATATCCTGTCAAAGCAATTGACTTGATGGGGGATGCGCAAAAAAACATCTCCGCCCGCCTGCTCATTCAGCGATCATCGTGCTGCGAAGGCCTCGTCTCTTAATACGGCTATATATCTTCCTGACTTCTCCTGCATTATCGAATCTATCCCATCGGCGTACCTCACGGTCGAGCTAAAAAGAAAAAAGGCGCATGCCGGTTCCCGTGCTGAAACTCTTTCTGAATGACCGGTTCATAAAGCTTTTTGCGCGCCTCGCAGCAGTTGGCGCATCGAAGCCCAAGGCAAGCAGAGAAGCCAACGCAGACGAGAATACACATCCTGTGCCGTGATATTCTCCGGGTAGCTTTTGCCCCTTCAAATAAGAAAATGTGCCGTCATAGACAATATCTACAGCACTCCCTGCTCTATGACCGCCGGTTATGATCACCTGTTCCGGCCCAAATCCTTTCAGAATGATAGCCGCCTTTGCAAGATCGCTGTCAGTTATTATGTCCATCCCGCTCAGGACGGACGCTTCGTATATATTGGGCGTTATAACGGTGCAATAGGGAACGATTATTTCTCGCATCAGTTGCGGCACACCAGTTTCGGCAAGCATTCTGCCTGATGAAGAACGAATGACGGGATCAAGGACGATATTTCTTAACCGATTTTTTTTAATCATGGCCGCAATTACCCTGACATTGTCAGTGGAAAGGAGCATCCCTATCTTTGTAGCATCAGGAACGCTCTCGCGCAGAACCACATTGATCTGCTTCCGGAGAAAACTGCTTTCTACCGCCATGACCTCAGCCACGCCGGAACTGTTTTGCGCTGTCAGCGCTGCAACAGCCGATAGTCCGTATACACCGAACAGATAAAATACTTTCAGGTCCTGCTGAATCCCGGCACCGCCAGAGGGATCAGAACCAGCAATCGTCATGACTTTCTTCATGAAGAGAATTATATATACTTCAGATGAGCATTAACAAGCACATGGAGCGTACATCATAGCCTCGGCCTTCCCCATATCGGAAATGCCTTTCTCAATTGGGGACTACGATCATGCAAAACATGTTAAAATATTACTGTTTCCACCTGGCATATAATCTGCATTAATGACATAATTGTTTATTGCCCTTTTGTTTTTTGTCGTATTTAGGTAAAATGTGCACCAAGCGATGGGATGATTCCAAGAACATTCGCAAGGAATTTTATCTTATGATTGAAAGGAGGTGTAACACGATGAAGAAGATCTTTGCATTTCTTATGGCTGCAACCATGGTTCTTTCTCTTGCTCTGACGATCGGCTGCCAGCAGAAGCCTGCTGAAGCCCCAAAGCCTGCTGAGGCTCCCGCTCCGGCTCCGGCTGAGAAGCCTGCTGAGGCTCCCGCTCCGGCTCCGGCTGAGAAGCCTGCTGAGGCTCCGAAATAGTAAGAAAGAACTCATAAACAAGACAAGAAAGGCCTATGTTCTTCATAGGCCTTTCTTGTCTTGTCCCTTACACCATCCTACAGTCCTTTCCCTTAGTCCTTGACACTAAGGTTATAAATCTATAATATTTTACGTACTGGGGTTTTACCCTTAGGACCGAAAGCAAAGGAGGTGTTTTAGGTCGATGAAAAAACTGGGAATTTTGATGTTTGCCGTACTCTTTGCGGTGTCTCTGGCGTTTGTGACCGGCTGCCAGCAGAAGCCTGCCGAAGCTCCGAAGCCTGCTGAGGCCCCTGCTCCGGCTCCGGCCGAGGCTCCAAAGCCTGCTGAGGCTCCCGCTCCGGCTCCGGCCGAGAAGAAGGCTGAGGAAAAGGCTGCTCCGGCTCCGGCCGAGAAGCAAGCTGAAGAGAAGCCTGCTAAGAAATCTTCGGGATATTAATTCCTCAAACACAGGGAGAGGGCCTGAAGACCCTCTCCCTGTGTTCCGGGACGATACCGTATCGAAAATATGCTTTCTGTGATCCTCAACCAGATTTTTTTCTTTTCCTCCCTATTGTCGGTAAGAAAAGCTTGAAACCCACAACAGGAACGCACTATACATGATAAGAAAATCTCTGCTGTTACGCATTTTTGATGCAGCCTATATTCAGCGCTGGAACGATCGGGTTCGGCCCGTCGATTTTGTCGAGATAGACAAGCAGGCACACAAAATGGTCATCTCCTATTTCCTCGGAAAGTTTGAGGAGGAAACATCGGGATTCAGCTGGCTGGAGATTATTACAGGCGGGCTTTTCGAACTCTTGCAGCGAATCGTTCTTACTGATCTGAAACCGCCTATATTCTACCGCATTAAGGAAGACCGGCTGAAGTACCGGCAACTGAACAACTGGGTGTATCGGGAGCTTGAATCAGTGCTGACCCCTCTTGGCAGTGATTTCTGCCGCTTGTTCAGGAATTACTTTCTCGATGAGACAGAAGATATAAACAGAAGAATACTGAATGCCGCTCATTTTTATGCAACGAAATGGGAGTTTGACATCATCGAAAAGATCAACCCGCAGAACTTCGAGATGGAGGCGATCAAGAGGCGTCTGCAGGACAAACAGAATGAATATCTTGACCTCAAGGGAATGGAACAGCTTATGCGGCACGACCGATACCGCCAATTCCTGGATATGTGCGGACAGTTGCGCTTCCAGATCCGCTGGGCCAATCTCCACCGCGTTCCGAAAACATCGGTCATGGGTCACTCCCTGTTCGTGGCCATTCTTTCCTATCTCTTCTCTCTTGAGATCAATGCCTGCGCGAAGCGGTGCGTAAACAATTATTTTACTGGACTCTTCCATGACCTGCCGGAGGTCCTGACACGGGATATCATCTCGCCGGTCAAGCGCTCTATTGAAGGGTTATCCGACCTGATTAAAGAATATGAACGGGAACAGATGGAACACGAGGTCTACAGCCTCATACCAACCGCGTGGCGTGGCGACATCAGGAACTTTACCGAAGACGAGTTCGACAGTATTGCACATATCAGGGGAAAGATGCTCAGAACATCGAGTGATGAGATCAACGAGCGCTACAATGAGGATCAATATAATCCGCGTGACGGCGAGCTGGTAAAGGCTGCTGATTCCCTGGCAGCGTTCATTGAGGCTTCCGTTGCCATCAGAAACGGCAGTACCAGCCAGGGACTTGTCGAGGCAAAACTTGCCATCAAGAACAAGTTTGAGAAAATGACCATAGCAGGCATCAACTTCGGCGAGATCTATGCCGATTTCGCCTGAGGTGAAACGACCGGATGTCGCTTTGTGGACACTGAATCTTGCCTTCGCCGCATGGTGTAACTGTTGTCGGCAACCATCCCGTCATCGCAACAGGTTTCAATCATACCACCGTGAGATAATAACCGCCTGCCTCAGTTTCTGAAGAAATCACCTGACCTAGAGTTATATTTTGACATTTACCGCCATCCGTAGTAAAAGCAGACTAAGAGGAGAAATTTCCGAGAAAGCCAAACCGCCCGCGAGGGCGGGACGGAAAGCGGCGGATCTTCGTATAAGATGTCCGAGCTGCCGAAGGAAGTAGCCTTCGGCAGCTCGGCCTTTTTTACGTTGCGCAGCATGTTTGCGAGGAGAGTGAAGCAAAGCATATCGAAGGATCCTATACAGAAAAGAGGTGATGAAGGGGGTTCTTTTCAGATGGGGACAGAGAAGGAGGCCAACCCTCTATTCCGGCTTCCATACTGCATGCCGCCATAAGCAGGGTATATCTTCGGCCGGAAGTGGAGCGCAGAGGATTATTTTAAAACGGAACTCATAAAGAGGAGGAAGCATCATGAAATCTTGCAGATCATACGCACTGAGTTTGACAGCGTTGTTTATTCTCACATGCTTTGCAGCCGGAATCAGCCATGCCCAGACTGTTCCGGACCTGAGCAAATGGGTCAACACGTGGTTTAAGATTACCCTCACAACAAACGTTTTTCATTTTAGCGATATTGGAGTCAGAGCCGATCCTCCCTATCGATTTACTGAAGCGGGAAATCCGGCATATCTGAAAATTTTTGCTTGGGATGAAGCCAACCACGCGCTTCAGGCAGAGGTGTTTGTTAAGCAAGCCGGTGTTTGGGATCCAAATGTTTCCATCCCTCTTAATATGGAATATTTTGCCGGGGATGGCTTGAAGTTTGTTTGTTCAAGTATACTGAACACCGGAAGTACAGTAAATGGGTTCATAATACTTTTTAAGGGCAAGTTGGATGCAAGCGGGAATTTTGTTTTGGGAGGAAAAACCTTCTTAAAGAGTTTAGGCGGATACTACTTTGAGATTGATGATCTTCCCGGCTCAAATGAACGCTGGGCCGGATCAGCGGTAATCCAGGGCAACATGATACCTGTCTCGAAAGTTCCGTCAGTTTTGCTGCCTTAGCAGTGCAGAGTGTTCAGCCGCTGCCATGACCGCAGGGGACACCTCTACCGCAGTCGGCGACACCTCAAGGGCCGGGATATTCCCGGCCCTTTTTCTCATGCCGCCCGATTTCATCATCTCTATCGCAACGGGTACTCCACAAGTCTTTCGGTTTCTGGTATCTGTGATCAGCCGGATGCATCGCATGTTCGCCAATGCAAAATTAACGCCCCAGGCCGGGCAGCCACAATTACCGTCAAGGAAGCCCTTTCTGCTTCCTCAGGAGATCAGCGGACCCTTTATCCCTAAAAGCCTGATTACAGCGGCTCGTTACAAAGTCACCGTAAGGTCGATCTCCTTCGGTCCGAACAAGAAGCGCTTTCTCAATACTCTGAGCGTCAGCGTATCGCCCTTCTTCTTGTACAGCAGGTGGATCTTGATGTCCTCGACCGCCTCCATCTTTTCTCCGTCCACGGAAATGATGACATCCTTCTCCCTGATGCCGGCCTTTTCAGCAGCTCCCTCCGGGGTAACCATGGTTACCGTCACGGCACCGCTCTCCTCCCTGAGCTGCACGCCGAGCCTCGGGGACTCCCTGAACGGAACCGGAGCCGGGAAAAGAACGTAATCCGCGATACCGTTATCAAGGTCATCCGAGTTCAGGATCACCGCATATTCCCTCCGGTTGAGCCGGTAGGCGCGCTTGGGTATGCCGGACCCGAAAGCCATATGCCCGCCGCCTGCGAGTACCACCACCTGATGGCCGGGGTTCTTCGTCATGAACTCGTTCAGGTTATGCGCCATGGACTCATCCCATAACACCTGGGACTGATAAAAGAAATCGAAATTCTTGCCTTCGGGATTCGCATGCGCGGCATAGGACTCTCTGAGCCTCTCCCGGTATGCTGCGTCCGAAAGGTCCATATCCCGCGGCACCTCTTGCAGATCCTCTGCGCTGAGGGCAAGCAGGCCTCTCTTGGAGACCTTGGTCACGATCTCCTTTCTGATATTCAGGGCGACAACCGGAATCTTCTTCTCCCGCGCAAACAACAGGATCTCCCGATACAGGTTATAGTCGAATGCCCACCGCTTGTAGTATTCCGACTTCTTCAGGAACGTCTTTTCGTCAATCGTACCGGCGATGTAGTCATCAAGGACCTTCTGAAAGGGCTGCTGAAACATCTCCATGCCGATGGCGAGACTCTTGTTTTCCCGGTAGAGCCCTTTGATCAGCTGAAGCTGCACACGATGATTCTCAAACCGGTCATGAAATTCTCCGGCATAGATGATATCCTTGCTGCGCACGGCCTCCATGATACGTGACAGGGGCTCAAGCTGCAGGAGGCTCACCCCCCGGACATCTTCGGTCAGCGGAATACCGATGCCCCGTGCCGCCGCATCCGTCGTCTTCGCAATATTTCTCCCCTCCTTGAATACGACCGTCGAATACTTTCCGTAATGGGTAATCCGCTGCAGGTAATCCCGCATGCCTGCTCCTGATACCGGGCTGATGATGCCGATGCTGTTCTTATTGCTGTAGGGGCTGAACTTCGTGATAAGAGTGAAATCCCCTTCGGGCAAGGTAATCTCTCCGAAAAGCCTCTGTATCAGCTCCGTGTCTGCAGGAACAAGCAGGGAAGCGTTCTTGAGATCATCATACTTCACCTCGTTTTCCTTTTTCTCGGCAAAACCGTTCGTCTTGAGGAAACCGGACATTCCTGCGTATTCCTCTTCCTTTCCCCGGGGAATCACGAAGATACGATCCTTGCTGCCCAGGATCGCTGAAATTACCGGCGGCGTTTCATCATCAGCAAGCGTCCTGAAGAGGTCATAGTCCCCGTCAACGATCAGTTCCAGAGGGTGTTCAGCCGTCTCGATCTCAAATGATGCAGTTTGCTTTTCTACGCGGAAGGTCTTCCTGATCTCCTCTTTATCCGTTCTCAGGACGACGGGCAGCAGAAATCGGTCATGCGCTTCTTTCTGCTCTACATCGAAGGATATCCTTGCCTGCGAACCTTCGTACGTAACCATGGCATCCCTGATCTGAAAATCCAGGGCCCCCCTGCCCTCAATCCACTGTTTGAAGAACCAGCCAAGGTCGCTGCCCGAGGCATCCTCGCATGACCTCTGCAGGTCTGTCCAGGATGCGCGCGAAAAGCGATTCTTGAGATAGAACTCTCTCAGTGAGCGGGTGAACACATCAGCGCCGAGCTCCTGTTGCAGCATATGAAATACCATTGCTGTCTTGCCGTAGCCGACCGCTGCTGTTGCCTTGTTCGACCGAGAAACAAAGTCCTTCAGTGAAAAATCGTTCTCCGGCTCAATATAGTTACGATATGACATCAGAATCTGCTTGCGGTATTCCCATCCCCTGTCCTTCATCTCCTCAAAGCGATGGTCGGCAAGATACGTGGTCAGGCCTTCTGCCCAGTTTCCGGTTGTATGGTCGATATAGACCGAGTTGCCGAACCACTGATGAAGGATCTCGTGACCGAGGGATGTCTCGACGATGAACGGCAGTTTGACCACATCCCTCCCCAGGAGCGTAAAGGTCGGCAGGGAATAGCCCGTGGGGAGGATATTTTCTACTACGGCAAAGCGTTTGAAGGGGTAGGGGCCGATAAGCCCGCCGTAGAGGTCCAGATATTTCTTCGTATATTCACGGTACGTCTCTGCAAGGTCTTCTTCCTCGGGGAAGAAATAGGTCGCGATAGCTACTTCGCCATGCTGCACGGTCTTGACGCGATATTTCCCCGCAATCAGGCTGATCCCCTCTACCGGATGATCGAAAACAAACGTAAACTCCCGTGTTCCGTCAGCCCCCTCATGCACCAGGACATCATCAGCTTCGGATATGCCTTCGAATCCGGGGGGAAGCTGCGCCTTCAACCGGTAGGCAGAGAGCCCTTCCACCGCAGGATACCAGAAGCCGGTCAGGGCTATGCCCTCCCGCTCAACAACCTTCTCCTGTTCTATGCCATCCTCCCGCATACTTGCGCGTGCAGGTGAAGCGGAAACTTCAAAAGCGATGCTCACCGCGCGCGGGCCGGAAGCGGCATCGATCTTCATGGTGCGGGATTTTGCATCTGCGGTCAATGCAGCTCCGCGGGCAGACACCGTCTTGACCGTGATACCGTCCGTGCGCACCGCTCGAGCCGGTCCCGGCGGCAGCGTAATCCGTGCCTCACCCACAAGCATCTGCCGCTCCTGATCGAAGCGCACCTGAATCTCGTGCAGCGCTCCACCGTCAGCAGCCACAGAAATCACCGGCATCAGGATCAGGAAGATGGTTAGGATACTTTTTTGAACGCATTGCATCATAACAAGGTCTCCTCAGGGTAGTATCGTCAGCACATATTCCTGTGCATGTCCGCATATCACGACCGCCGACAGGCTGCCGCCTTCAGGACAACATCAGCCTTTCGGCTTCTGCATGCAGGTCTTCCGCACATGAGCCGGCATCGGAACGCAGTCTGATCAGCGTGCAGCCCTGCGCTGCATAGTATGCCACCAGCGGTGCAGTACGGCCATGATACAGTTCGAGTTTTTTCCGGACCAAGTCCTCTCCGTCGTCAGTGCGGCAAAGCCGGTCGCCTCCCGTGTTTCTGACAATGCGCGCACAGACGTCTTCCGCACTGCATTCCAGCAGCAGCAGGTGCGTGACCGCGACACGACGCGAAATATCTCTGGCCTGACCGATATGGCGGGGAAGGCCGTTAAGGACAAGGAGGTCCGGTTCTTGCCATCTGCTCTCCATCAGGAAATTCATGAATATTTTTTCCGCCAGGGGAAAATGCTCATCTTCCAGAAACCGTCCCTGTTCAAGGACATCGCTGATGAACTGGTATTCATCAGGACTGAATCCCCGTGCCGGCGCCTTGCGTCCCGCAACTTGCCGCAGTTCACGGCCAAAGTCGAAATGATGGCATCTTCTGCCCAGCATGCCCCGCTGCATCATATAATCTCCCAGCGGGCTCTTCCCTGCGCTGGTCGGTCCGAGCAGCAGGATCGCACCGATGGGTCGGCAGCTCTTCTCAATAGTGCTCATGGGAGCGCTGGAGCCCCCATCTCAGGACAGCTAATCCCCAAAACCGTTGCTGCATTTCCGTTGCTTTTTTGGAGACGCATCGTTACGCTCTATCCCGGTGAAAAAGAAGGCCCTTCATCAACGAGGAGACGGGATTTCCGCCGTCATCGGGGATGGCGGCATGCAAGCATAGCCCCAAATCATGCACCTATTCGTATTACCGGTAGGATGATCGTTTGCATACATGCCTCTACCCATCGCCTTTTTTCAATGCCCGATCCACGGTCCGTATGGCACAGAACTCACCGCACATGCTGCAGACCTCCTGTTCGGTGGGAGGGATCTCCGCCCTCCACTCCCGGACTTTTTCCGGGTTGAGGCTGAGCGCTATCTGGCCGTTCCAGTCAAGCGCCTTGCGGGCCTTTGCCATCCGGATGTCAGCATCCATAGCGCCCCTGATGCCCTTTGCAATGTCGGCAGCATGGGCAGCGAGCTTTGATACGATTACCCCTTCCTTCACATCCTCCAGGGTTGGCAGTCTGATATGCTCGGAAGGCGTCACATAACACAGGAAATCCGCGCCTGCCGCGCCTGCGACGGCGCCGCCGATCGCAGCCGTTATATGATCGTATCCCATGCCGATATCGGTCACGAGCGGGCCCAGCACATAAAACGGGGCACCCTTGCAGATCTCCTTCTCGATCTTCACATTCAATTCCACCTGATTGAGCGGCACATGGCCGGGCCCCTCGATAATGACCTGCACGCCCCGCTCGACAGCCCTGTCCCGTAATTCTCCGAGGGTAAGGAGTTCTTCGAGCTGGGTCCGGTCGGTAGCGTCCGAGAGACATCCGGGGCGCATGCCGTCGCCGAGGCTCAGCGTCATATCGTAGCGATATGCTATATCGCAGAGCCGGTCGTACTGCTCGTACAGCGGGTTTTCCTTCTCGTTATAGATGATCCATTCGACAAGAAAGGATCCTCCTCTGCTCACCACGTCAAGGATTCTTCCCTCGTTTTTCAACCGTTCGATTGCCTTTATCGTAAGCCCCGCATGGGCAGTGATGAAGTCGACGCCGTCCGCAGCATGTTCCTCGATGACCGCGAACAGGTCGTCAGCAGTCATCTTCGCGATAGCCCCTTTTTGTGACGCCGTCCTTACGGCTGCCTCGTATATGGGCACCGTTCCCACGGCAACGGGGGATTTTTCCAGCATCATCCGCCGCAGTTCCCGGATCGGCCCCCCGGTGGAGAGGTCCATAACCGCATCTGCTCCGTAGCGAACGAGCACGGCAAGCTTCTCCATCTCTTCGTCGACGGATATCTTGTCTTTGGATGTTCCGATATTGGCATTGATCTTGGTCCGCATGTTCCTGCCGATGCCGATCGGCGTTATACGGTGGTTCCTGTTGATGGGGATCACGCTTACGCCGGCTGCCAGATCTTCTGCTAACCGGTCAGCCGCCAGGCCTTCGGCAGCGGCAACCGTCTTCACCTCATCGGAAATAACCCCTTTTTTTGCCAATTCTATTCTCGTCATGATAATTCCCTCATACATTCCTCTGTAGTTTTCCGCACATTCTTTGCCGTCAGAATTGCCGCTATCACCGCTATCCCGAAAGCTCCGTGCTGCAGGACTTCCGGTATTCTTTCGGTCGTGATCCCGCCTATGGCAAAGACCGGCAGTGAGACGCTGCCTGCTGCATCTCTGAGAACGCGAAGACCTACAGGCGCTCCATACCGCATCTTCGAGGGGGTCTCATATACCGGTCCCAGCGTGATGAAATCTGCACCATCCTCCTGCGCCTGTCTCGCTTCGTCAAGGCTATGCGTTGAGCAACCGATCATCAGCCTGCCGCCTGCCGCCTTATGCGCCGCATGCACCGGCATGCTGGTTCTCCCGAGCTGTACTCCGTCGGCGCTGACCGCGAGGGCGATGTCGATCCGGTCGTTCAGGAAGAGCCTTGCGCCATGGCGCTGCGTCACGTTCCTCATGGCATATGCCAGGGCAAGCAGTTCCCGGGTGGGAAGATCCTTCTCCCGCAATTGCACTGCCGCGGCTCCGCCTTCAAGGGCTTGCTCGATCGCCTGCAGCATCTCTGCCGGCGATGCAAACAGTTTCCTGTCGGTGATGAGATAGAGTCTGAACGCCGGTGTCATCTTCTGCGGCATCACCGTCCGCAACAAGGGCTGGTCGCCTGCCGGCACTCAGCAGTGAGACGGCTCTCTGTCTTCACAGCATGCCGTCAAAGGGGCTGCTCGCCGTCGCATAGAGTTTCTTCGGTATCCTCCCTGCCTTATAGGCAAGTCTTCCCGCAATCACGCCGTACTTCATTGCCTCTGCCATGGCAATCGGGTCTTTAGCGCCGGCAATGGCCGTATTCAGCAGCACCGCATCACAGCCGAGTTCCATGGCCACGGCTACGTCCGATGCCGTACCGACCCCTGCATCGACGATAATCGGGACCGTCGCCTGCTCAAGGATGATCTTCATGTTGTAGGGATTCCGGATGCCCAATCCCGACCCGATCGGCGCGGCAAGCGGCATGACCGCAGCAGCGCCGGCATCGACGAGCCGTTTCGCCATGACCGGATCGTCGTTCGTGTAGGGCAGGACGATAAAGCCTTCCTTCGCAAGTATCTCCGTTGCCTGCAGCAGACCGATCGTATCGGGGAAGAGCGTCTTTTCGTCACCAATGACCTCAAGCTTGATAAGGTCAGAGACGCCTGCCTCCCGGGCAAGCCGGGAATACCGGAGCGCATCTTCCACCGTGTAGCACCCTGCCGTGTTCGGCAGGATTTTGTATTTCTTAGGATCAAGGTAGTCGAGCAGGTTCTCTGTTTTTCTGTCGGTTACGTTCGTACGACGGACCGCGACCGTTACCACATCCGCACTGGAGGCCTCGACAGCCCGCTTCGTTTCATCAAAGTCCTTGTACTT
>DKBH01000052.1 GCA_002451165.1 Nitrospiraceae bacterium UBA6905 | reverse complement strand
CTGACGATCTCGAACATCTTCCGTGCAGGAATACAGATCTTCCCTTCCTTCTCCACCTTAACCGATACTGGTTCCTTCAGGGCTGTTTCCAGGTCCGTAGCGGTAATGGAGGAACCCCCTTTGCTGGCATCAAGGAGAAAGTGGCTCAGGATAGGCATGGTGTTTCTCTTCTCGACGATGTTCTGAATATTTGAAAGCTTACCCTGCAGTTCGTCCTTTGACACAACAATCTTCATGACCCCTCCTTAATATTTTATCTTCTGAAGAAGATTTTCGATGATGCGGTTGAAGGATTCATCTTTCGACCGTCGCTCTTCCATCTGCTTACAGGCATAAATGACCGTAGCATGATCCTTGCCGCCGAAGGCCTTGCCGATATCGCTGAGCGAAGAACCCGTTACCTGTTTCGCGATATACATGGCGACCTGACGGGGGAGCGTAACGTCCTTCGTCCGTCTACGCGCCTTGATGTCCGCAATTTTCAGGCTATAAAAATCGCATACCGCCTTCTGCACGGTGTCTACGGTTATGGGTCGGTGATCGTCATGTATAACGTCTTTAAGAATCTTCTTGGTCTTTTCGATGGTTATGTCTTCTCCTGAAAACGATGCCTGCGCAGCAATCCGAATAAGTGAACCCTCAAGTTCCCGGATATTAGACTTAATACCACTTGCCAGAAAATGTACTACCTCCTCAGGAATGTTCCGGATATTCATCATGTCTGCCTTCTTGTAAATAATGGCAATCTTTGTTTCCGTGTCAGGCGGTTGAATGTCGGCAATTAGCCCCATGGTGAAGCGTGATCTCAATCTGTCGGTGATATCGCTAATCTCTTTGGGCGAACGATCACAGGAAACCACGATCTGCTTCTGTTTCTCATATAGAGAGTTGAAGGTGTGGAAGAACTCCTCCTGAGTCCGTTCCTTACCGGCAATAAATTGGATATCATCCAGCAACAGAAGGTCCAGGTTCCGGTATTTTTCTTTTAATTCCGTCATCTTGTCATGCCTCAGGGCACTCACAACCTCCGTGATGAACTGCTCGGTAGGTATGTACAGAATCGACACGTCGTGCCGTGTCTCCAGCACGCGGTTACCGATAGCATTCATAAGATGGGTCTTTCCTAATCCTGCCCCGCCGTAAATAAAAAGAGGATTATATATCCTGCCCGGTGTTTCCGCTACGGCAAGAGCCGCGGCATGCGCGAACTGATTGCTCATACCTTTGATAAAATTTTCAAAGGTATATTTAGGATTAAGATATATGCCTTTGTTTGCAAGCCGAATTCTCTTCTGCTCCAACCGCTCGATACTTTTCGTACGGGACGTGTCCTGTTGCTCCCCAATATGATATTTCAGGGTAACGGCAAACCCCAGGGCAGTCTCGAGTGATTCTTTTATGAGATTTGGATACGTATCATCAATCCATTCTCTATAGAAACGATTGGGAATCTCGAGTGTAACTATCTGATCCTTAACCTGTAGGATCCTTATCGGCTTGAACCAGAGTTCAAAAACGCTGGTTCCTACCTTTTGTTCAATCTTCGAAAGACTTTTACTCCATATTTCATCTAGAGTCATCGTAACCCTTTACTGACAAATTATTCACATTTGTTAATAACTTTATTATGAAGAAAGTTACGTATTATATCTTAATTGGTGATGCCAAACAACCTTTCCGTTATAAATCTGTGAGTATTTTGTAGATAACATTCCACTCGTGACTTTGTCAGGAAAAACTTCTCCTTATCTACGGCGTTATAAAATATAAATATATATATATATCAATATGTTACAATTATAATTGACATATTAACCCCACCTATCTCTTCTATTATATTTATTAAATACTAATATTAAGAGAGAACTATTATTTTAGCGTCTTTGCTTTTAATGATTCTTTAAGAAAAATATCAATATCACCGTCAAGAACAGCGTCTACATCGCCGATTTCAGTACCGGTCTTATGATCCTTTACAATTCTATAAGGCTGAAGAACATACGAGCGAATCTGGCTTCCCCAGGAGATATCTTTCTTATCACCCACGATTTCTTCCATCTTTTTTTCTTTTGCTTTTATTTCAAGATCATACAGCCGTGCTTTCAAGACTTTCAGGGCAACAGCCCTGTTCTTATGTTGAGAACGTTCGTTCTGACAACTTACCACAATTCCTGTCGGGAGATGGGTAAGCCGTACGGCAGAAGAAGTCTTATTGACATGCTGGCCACCTGCGCCCGAGGCCCTGTACGTGTCCATCTTAATATCCTCGTCTTTGAGATCTATCTGCACATCCTCCTCTATTTCCGGACTCACAATAACAGAAGCAAAGGACGTATGTCTTCTCTTGTTTGCATCAAATGGTGATATCCGTACCAGGCGATGTACGCCGGCTTCAGAGTTCAGATGCCCGTAAGCATATTCGCCGTCAATGGTCAGCGTAGCGTTTTTTATGCCTGCCTCTTCACCGGGCTGTATGTCCACAATCTGAGCCTGGAAACCCTTTCGCTCTGCCCAGCGAAGATACATCCTTAACAGCATCTGTGCCCAGTCCTGGCTTTCTATGCCCCCGGCCCCCGAATGAATCGTAAGAATTGCATTATTTTTATCGAGCTCACCGGATAATAGCGTCTGGAGTTCAAGTTGTTCCAGAATATTCTTAAAGGCGGCAATTTCGTTTCGAATCTCTTTTAGAAATAGTTCCCCGCCTTCTTCTTCAAGGATTCCAAGGGATTCTTCAATGTAGAGGAGTTTCTGCTCAAGGAGTTCGAAGGGAATGATAACATTCTCAAGTCGGGACTTTTCCTTCAGAATATCCTTAGACTTCTCCGGAGAAGACCAGACATCTTCCAGCAGAAGGTCGTCGGTGATCTTCTGAAGAGAATTCTTTTTACCGTCGATATCAAAGATACCCTCTGAGCGCCTCAGTTTTTTTTCTGAGCGAGGAGAGTTCATCCTTGAATTCAGAATGCATGAGCATAGTTACCTCCGCATAAATAAATTGACCGCCATAATAATCGATATGACGATACAGAGATATGAGAATAGATCACCAAATCTGGAATAAAACGACAGAGAACCATCTGTTGTAATATTCTCTGTTAAGATTTCTCTCGTGAACAGACCAGACGTAGACATAATCCTGCCGTTACTATCGATAAATCCCGAAATCCCGGTATTGGCAGCTCGTATAACGGGTTTCCGATTTTCTATTGCTCGGAACACCGCCATACTGAAATGTTGATACGGTCCTGCTGTTTTCCCAAACCATGCATCATTGGTTATCGTAACGATAAAATCACCGCCCGTGGCAAAAAATTTTCTTACGAGTCCGGGAAAGATGACCTCATAACAGATTATCGTACCAAAGGAGCCCTGTTCTGTTTCTGCTCGGATGTACTGTCTTCCGGGGACGTAATCTCCTATGCCGGCAACGAGCTTATCAACGAAAAACAGAATGCTTCTGAGCGGCACATACTCTCCGAAGGGAACTAGATGTATTTTATCATAGGTAAAGCTTTTTTTTCCTTCTGGATCGAGGAGTATGACACTGTTCGTAAGTTCTGTCCGCTCTTGACTACGGCTCTTGACAAGAACGCTGCCAAAAAGAAGCCAAGAACCTCTTTTTTTCTGTAATTGCAGGAGATCATCGGTGTTGTGCGTGTCATAACCAAAATAAAAAGGTACGGCTGTTTCCGGCCATACGAGAAGAAAGGGCTTTGCTGAAAGAGCCTCTCGGGAAAGATTTTCATATACGGCCATCACCTCCTGCTGGTACGATGGCTCCCATTTCCTGTCCTGCTCAATATTGCCTTGGATAACGCTGATAGAGCAGGTATTACCCGGCCGGAGCTCTGACAGGCGGAAGAGACTGTAACCGTATGCTGCTGAGATGAGCAGCAGAAGTAATATAAAGCCCGTAATGGTATAGGAAAGAGGAAAAAGGGGCATCTTACTGATCCGTTTCCTGGTGAGGAGAAGATCGACGCACGCGCCGTTCACCGCGAGAACGAGGAACGAAACACCGTAAATCCCTGTAATATCTGCTATCTGAATCAGTGAGAGGGTTCTGTACTGGCTGTATCCGACGCTTGACCAGGGGAACCCGGTCAGCGCATAGGAACGGACGAACTCAAGCATGACCCAAAGCACCGGCGCAATAAAAAGCGCAGGAAGCTTGGTCTTCCGGTAGAGCCGAATGAAAAGTACGGAAAAAACAGCTGGGTAGAGCGCAAGGTAGCAGCAGAGCAGCAGGACGAGACAGAGACTGACCACAAAGGAAACACCGCCATAATAGGTTATCGAATGGTAAATCCAGTAGAGTGTTCCGAAGAAATACACCACGCCGAAAACAAACCCCGACCAAAAGACCTCTTTCCCCTGCTTCTTCCAGAGGGAATGTAAGAGTGGTACGAAGGCGACCCACGCCAGAAAGGAGAGATCGGCAGCCGGAAAAGAAAGAGCAATAAGTATCCCCGACACTATGGCAGGAAGAACCGGCAAGAGTTTTTTATATAACGTATTGTTCATGTATTGACAATCAAAAAACGTAATAGGTATAGTTATACTCCGTGGGCAGTTAGCTCAGTTGGTAGAGCACGGGTCTGAAAAACCCGGTGTCCGCAGTTCAATTCTGCGACTGCCCACCATGATTTTATTGGTCTGGTACTGCAGAGTCAAGCCGAATTCATATCTAAATATAATTGATGAGGGCGGGCTAAACTCAGAACATGCCCCGGTCAAGTGAGCGGTACTGTATGGCCTCAGCGATATGATGTGCATGGATATCTTCTGAAGATTCCAAATCGGCAATGGTGCGGGAAAGTTTCAGTATCCGTGCATAGGCCCTCGCCGACAGCCCGAGCTTCTGCATGGCCTTCTCAAGGATGGTGACAGCATCGTCCTTAAGCTTACAGAACTTCTTGATATGTCGGGTCTTCATCTGGCCGTTGCAGTATATCCGCTCTTTCTTGAGCCGCTCCAACTGCACCTGACGCGTCCGGACCACCCGCTCCCGAATGTCTGAAGACCGTTCACCCGTATAGTCAGAAGAAAGATCCTTATAGGGAACCGCCGGCACCTCGACATGAATATCTATCCTGTCGAGAAGCGGACCGGAGATTCTTCTGCGGTATCTCTGTATCTGGCCGGGGGTGCAGTTGCAGGAATGCGACGGGTCTCCCAGATATCCGCACGGGCATGGGTTTGGTCGGGTTTGCCAAGTCANNTCCACCGTGTCCCACATGGCGTAAAGAGTCGTCGCCTGTGTCTTCAGGTAGTCCCTGCCAATGTCTGAGGCCTTCAGGAAGGCTATTTCACCTTCAAGCCTGGGGATCTCCTGTTCGAGCTGCTGCTTACGCTCCTGGAGGCCCCCTATCCTTTCAGAGAAAGTCTTCTTATCAAGCGAGCCGTCATTTACAAGATCGAGGAGGTTGTCTATCTTCCGATCGACGCCTTTACCTTCGGTCTTCAGTATCTTCAGCGCGTTCTCCTTTTCGAGAATCGCCTGTTCATCCGTCGGTACCGCGCTCTGCAGCTGCTCCGGATTGACGACCATGCACTTAAGGCCCTCGTGGAACTGCGTGAAAAGGTCAGACTCGTCTATCTTCGCCCGGCAGCCCCGGCAAACATAACGAGGGTCTTTCATAGTCTTGTGCTTCATGACGTACATCTTTTGCTTACAGCTACCGCAGACGACCAAACCCGAAAATGCATACTTGCCACCCTCTGGCGGCGGTGTCGACGGGAACGGAGCCGCGTTCTGCTTTATGATCGTGTTCACCTCGTTCCACTTCTTTTCGTCAACGAGGGGTTCAACATCGAAGAAAACCCAATCCTTTTTCGGTTTCAGCACCCAGGACTTCTTATCACCTTTGCTCTTGGAGTAATTGGCCCGCTTTGTACCCTTGTACGTGGGATCTGTAAGAATCCTCTTCAGCGTTGTGCTCCCAAACTTCGCGCTGTTCCGGGTGCGGAAACCCTTCTTGTTCAGCAACGTCCAAGTCGTCTGCAGCTTTCGCGTCTTTAGGAAGGTCTCGAACATCTCACGCACAAGCGGCGCTTCAGCAGGATTAATGACAAGTTGCTTATCCTGCCACATGTACCCGAAGGGTCCCTTGCCGCCCGTGGGCTTCCCCTGGCGGGCACGGATTGGAATGGATGCCGAGACGCGCGCTGAAATTTCCTCACGCTCCCACTGCGCCAGGGCGCCGATCACCGTGAACAGGAGACGGCCGGCAGGCGTGCTGGTATCAATCGACTCTTCGATGCTTACCAGGTTCGCGCCGTGCTGTTGGAACTGGTCGGAGATGTCCAGGAGCTCCCGGACGTTGCGCGCGAGACGCGCGAGCTTCGAGAAGATAAGGGCCTTTATCTTGCCACCGGCGACGTCGGCCAGCATGCGCTTTGCCTCGGGGTGTTCGATGACCGACTTACCGGAAACGCCGGAGAGATCGTACAGCTCTACAACATGCCAGTTCTTCAGCTCCGCATACATGTGGGCTCGATGTTCGTGATTCTTTGGGGATTCGCCGCGGGCCTGATCTTCGGTGGAGACTCTTATCCAGATTCCGACGTTCATTGCCTGTTATTGTCCAGCCAACAGTGATGCTGCTTTCGCTTGTACGGTTTGTTCTATTTGCGCCTTCCATTCAGGAGCGTATAGACTGGGGCGAAAGGTACTGCAAGTGTCGAGCAGCTCTCGAATTGCGGTGACATGCACATTACGAGATGTGAACATCGCTTCAAAGAATACCTTGAACTGTACGAGTGTTAGAGGAACGATATCCAATCGCATTCGCGTGTCGTCACGGGCATACCAGACGCCAATTCGAAACGTCTCGGCAGTATTGCTGTCAATTCGGTTAGCAAGAAACATCCCATAAACTGGTTTTTCATAGCGCGCTACCAGTTCTGCTACATGTCTACGCACGGGCTCCCCTTCAACAGCTTCTTGCCGTGAACTCTCTGTTAAGGTAACTTCTACTACAACGACAAAGTTCTCGAATTCGAAGATAAGGTCGGGACCGTTACCAGGCGCGGTGCTTACTGGCAGGAAGTCTTGATCAATCTTGAAGCGTCGTGCGTCATAAGGCTTATTGACAAGGCTGTCAATGGCGAGGAATGCCCGCCATAAGACCCATTCGAAGTATGCTGGCGCTTCTGCTTGCGGTATTGATAGCGCGTCATCATTGTCAGCTGCATGTCTACGGCGTGGATTGATCAGTAAGTCCATATAATTTGCAATTTCATTCCATTCCTGCGCCTGCCGTCCAGCATATTCGTCTTCGTTAAGCTCTGCCAAAGTATGCTCTATTTCGTGACGGATGATTGCGATATCCGCCGGCGTCTGCACTGGCCGGCCAACAACTGTAAAAGGAACGCCTCTTCGGTTAAGCTGTGCTACAAGGTCATCGAGTACTATCAATGCAGTGTCCCTATTGTCAGTCGGCAAGGTTGCTCCATTACACAAGGCAATCAAGAGCGATCGGTCACTATCCGGTATGCCAGTATCTGCTACCAGTTGCTCCACGAAGACCCGCTTTTCGGGCACAATGGCTATGCCGCGCCCTTTGCCCTGGACGAGACCAGTAGCTTTCAGATATCGGAAGTTAGTGTCAGCGTAATCTTTGAAAGTTCCAGCAACATAATTGTGCTCTGCTGCTGCTGCGGTAAGTGCTTCTTGATCAAACCGGCGTTTATTGGGTGCCGCTTCCCTTTCAGCTCGGAATGTTAAAATGCCGCTCAGCACGTCCGCAAGCGGGTTGTCTGATGAGGTTAGTTGAACATGTAATCCCATTTCAAGAAAGTTTAACCTGCTCTCTCCGGTACGCCGCTCGAGTTCAATCATAATCGCTAACGTATGCCGCAAAGGGGAAAATACACTGAATGGGTAGCCACGTTCCAATGCCGAAGGTATATAGTAGGCAGCAAGCGACCGGAGGAAACACTCCTGCATTCCCGGAACTGTTTCACTTTCAATGAGCCTTCGGCCGTTGGGCGTGACAGTGAATGGTTCTCCAAGGTCAGCTTGAGGTATACCCTCACGAGATGGAACTTCAGGATAAATGAACCCCAACTGACTCAAAGCTGCCCGCCATTTTCGCCCAAGATCGGATACGTCGGCAGTAGGCCGCACAATGTTTGCCACACCGCTATTGTGCAGCACCCAAGCAAAGGCTATCTCATTCTCTCTGCCCTTGATGTGGCCACCAAGAGGGGAATTGGCTAACGCAATTAGCCCGTCACGCAGTCTGAATGGACTACGAACGGTAGTATTTCCTAAATACCATGGCCTCATTCTTTTACCACCAAGCTGATAATACGAGGGGTCAGGTGGATACCAAGACCATCAAGTCGTTCTCTTAGATAACCATCACTGATAATTACATCATCCCAATTTTCAGCATATGGTATGGCCGAATCTCTCCAAAATTTATCAATGAGAGGCTCCATGACATTTATCGCGAATTTCAGTGTTTCATCAGCTAATTTAATGGCAGGCACTGCAAAATGCATAATTGTATTTCTAAGTTTTCCGAATTCTCTATACTCGTCGAGCTTATCTACACGCAGACCTGTAGTGGCCCATAATAGGTTGGGAAGGTCTTCATATGTGTAACTCTTGGCATATTCAAATAACTCTTTTATAGATAGCAAACTATCGGTAGACGAGGCGGTCGGCAATTTCGAGAAAATCAGTAAGGGGTGTTCTTCGGCAATTCTTGCCTTAAGCAAAACTTCCGCTGCATGGGCAGCATGTGTAATGGTTAATGCATGTGCAAATGGTCTTTCATATTCTGAAAAGGTGGCCTCACAAATTGCCCTGCCAAGAATACTTAGCCCGAACTCCTTCATGTGCTCAGCTACCAAACGTGTATCTGGATGCATCGTTCTCTATGGGCTGAAACCGCCAAGCAGATTCTTCGAGGCGTCAGAAAGGTTAAAATCACTAAAATTCTCTGTCCATGTATAAGCAATTAAACGATCTTTAGCGAGATAGTCCAGCAGCCACCCATCTTTATTAGCAATGGCCTGATTCGTCACAAGACATATCCTGGCCTTAGGCTCATCAAAGATATAGCGATATTCATAGAGTTGAGCGACAGCTTTCCTTACCTGAGCGAGCAAGTTTGTTCCTTCTTGATCCACCGACTTCATTTCATATAGGATGACATCCCCATCGCGACTAGCATATAAGTCAACATGCTCGTTTTCATAGGGTTGGAGGCCACGGCCTTCCAGAAAGGCAGCCTTGGCTGCAACTAACATCCAGTGTGTTTGATTTGCTCGTTCACGCTTTTGCGCATCGATATCGACGCGAATGCTACCAGATGATGAAGCTGTAGTCGGCGGCGCTATAATGGTTTTTCTGGGCTTGCGAGCTGTAATGCCCGCCGTCGATAGCTTAGTTATCTTTACCACACTGCCGCTATATTTACCTAACTCATTATGTCCCTTTGATTGCTTGAGCAAGTCAGCATCGCGCAAGTAGTTCATGAAAGTCACAAATCGACGGTCAGCCGTACTCTGCGCGCCAGGATAAAACGCTCGAAACCATTTCTTGAGCTGATTATCTGTTGGTTTATATTTGTGAATATAGTGCAGGGCCGCTCGAAAAACCGGTGTCTCGATCAGGCAGCGTGATAGAAAGTCTTTACGAGCAGCTGCGCTCGTTAGGCGTGCGTATTCCTCACCTATAGTTGTTAGCACGGCATAATTTTGTTGATTAGTGATAAGGCCAAGCATTTCTGCGGCTAAACGATAGTAGCGTCCTTGGCGTCCAGAAGAATCCAAGCCGATGTAAGTTTCTATTTCCTCGTCGGCCCGCCTTCCATTAGCAATAGCAAGTACAACTTTACCAACTTGCTCCAAACGATCGGCCTGCGGAAAATCAGCTGTGCTGACCATAAGCTTAAAACCCCACAAACAAATATTCTTGAACGTCGTTTCTATTGTCCCCGACCTTGTGCCCATGCGTACCAAACGAGTATTTATAATCCACGGGAATTACCTCAACGGCGTTCTTGTATTTGCTCAGAATTGAAATCATTTCATCCTTTGTTGGAAGACTGTTCGATGAGTAGGAAACAATTAACACATTGTTGCGGAATTTCCTGAACAGGTGGTCGAAGGCGCCAGCAGCACCCTTACGCGTCGAAAAAGGCGTTGGATAACTCCTAAATTTTTTTGTGGTAGTGTGTTGCTGAATTTCCAAGCCTTTCCAGTCTCGTGCAAGACCTTCAACAAAGTGATACCGTCGTACGTACTCGTTATCTGAAAGAGGACTATAATAGGGCGGGTCAATATAGATAAGGCACTCTTCCATCGTCTGTAATTCCAAGGCATCGTCATGCCAAGCCTTATTTTCTTTGCCGTTGTCGAATACAGCGTTATTAATAACTGCTACAGCTTCTAAAAATTGTTGCCGCAATGAGATATGAATGTCACGCCTGCCATCATCGTAACGATTACCAGTATAAGTAAATATTCCGCGCGGGCGCTTCTTAATACAGGCGCGAATGAGGGCAGACATAGCAATAGCACGCCTATATGGATTTTTTAGCGCCCATATATTTGCACGCAGAGTATCAATCAACTGATTATCTTCGTCGCTGTAATATAGACCCTTGAAGGTAGTCTCTATAAACCGATCGGATCGCCGCCGCGGTTCTAATAAATTTATGGCATCGCCATCGGATAACGTGACACTGTTATTCTCTATCATGGCTTTGGCAAAAAGAGCTGACATTGCCATATAGTCATTAGAAACGAGCGCCTTTCCTTGGGCCTTAAACATATAACTGACCACTCCAGAACCAGAAAATAAATCGATAGCAGTGTTGAAGTGAAACTGCGACGCAACACTCCAAATCTGCTTTAGCAGCTTGTTCTTTGAGCCCATGAAGCGGGTCGGCGGATATTTTAATACTTGAGCAGGCAGTGGCTCTAATACTGGTCTTAAGATAAGGCGCGCCTTCGGTTTGATATCTACGATGACATCTTCGCCAGCTCTTCCTTTCCCATTACAACTAATATGTCGTTTGGTATTTACTATTTCCATTTTGAATTGACCATAGAGCTCATGAACGAGCGGGTGGTTTGAGTTTGTTAAAATGGTATAGCACCCCAAGTTATGCAATCTGTTAATTTCACCCGCCAATTCTCTGTGATCGTCCTCATAAAATTGCTCCCTGGTGTAACGCTTGAAATCTGCATATTCCGAGATCGGCAGATATGGCGGATCAAGAAAGACAAGATCGCCGGAGCGAGCATACTCCTTTAATACATCCATGTAATCACCGTTAACTATGACAGCCTTGCGCAACAGAGAAGATGCAGCAACGAGATTCTCTTCATCAAGAATTCGAGGGTTTTTATACCGGCCAAATGGGGTATTGAATTGTCCCTGGCGATTCACACGAAAGAGTCCATTGAAGCAGGTCCGATTCAGATAGATTGTCCGCGCAGCCGCTTCTTCTGCTGAAAGTTTTGTCCAATCTAGTGCACGTACCTTATAAAAAATGTCTTCAGTATTTTTATGTTTCTTTAAACAATTAATCACGCCATCTACATTCGCAGCAATGGTCCTATACAAATTAATAATTTCGGGATTACTGTCGGCAATAATTGCGTCCGCTGGCCTTAAAGCAAAAAAAAGCGCGCCACCGCCGAAAAAAGGTTCAATGTAGCGGCAATAGTTTTTCGGGATTTTGGGCAGCAACTCTCTCAATAATTGAGTCTTGCCACCAGCCCATTTAAGAATAGGCCTAACGTTTAAGGAAGCCTCACCAATCGCTAAACTCTTACATGCCACTTGTGAATTAATTTCTTTCATATCAATTCATCACTATTTTGAATTATACGTCATACCGTGACCGCGAATACTTTCATCAATACCTTTTTGTCTTTATCTTCTGAACAACCTTACCCACAATTTTATACTGCACCTCTTCTGACAGCCGGATATCCTCATACTTCGGATTAAGCGGGTGAAGGACTCGTTCCTTGCCGTACTTCTTGAGTTGCTTGAAGGTCGCCTCGTCTTCCTCGTTTCTGACGACAACGTAGTCATTGGAATCAGGCTTGATATGCGGGTTCACGATGATGACGTCCCCATCCTGAAACTCGGGCTCCATAGAATCGCCTTTTACAGTCAGCGCGAATACGTCCGCGCCCTTTACGTCCGTATCTATCCAGGCCTCAATGTCGCCCGGCTGGAAGGCGCCGCGTGAGTCTTCCCACTTGCCGGCGATCACCCAGGACACAAGCGGAACCGTCCTTGTCTTCGGCAGTTCTGTCGGCGTGACGTTCACAGGCAGGTAACCCGTCGCCTGCAAGAATTCCTGCGCGTCCGCATGGTAGGCCTTCAGGAGGTTCATTACCCTGTCGAAAGCTGGGACCTTCTTCCCTTCCTCAATGTCCTTTATATGCTGGTGGGAGATGTCGGCAGCCTTGGCAGCGTCACGAAGAGACATGTCCCGCGCTTCTCGTTTTTCCTTGAGGTATTCACCGACCTTTTTCATATGTCAATTATAGCTTACATTTTTATTGACAGGCAAGGAGTATTCTTGTAAGCTATAGCGGACAAAGGAGGTAACAGCCATGAGAAACTTCAGCCCTGAGCGCGTCAGAACAAGGAGAAAAAGGCTCGGTCTTACACAGGAAGCGCTCGCTACAAAGGCAGGCACTGCGAGAGAATACGTCATCGAGATCGAAAAGGGGCGTAAGGTGCCGAAGGCCACAATGCTGGCGAAGATCGCCGATGCCCTGCGGGTCAGGGTCGGCTATTTTTTTGTGGATGGTGTAAGCAATAACTGACAGATGAGAGAAGCAACCCGCAGAAAGGCAGTCTACCGCTTTCAGCAGGTCCCGGCCGAGATCGCGGAGACCAAGGCTCGCGCAATCCTCCGCATCCTGGCGGAGTCACTGAAAGAACAGCGACGGGCTGCACCAGCTGCCCATGAGAACACGGCTCTTGAGAGCCTTTATCAAACCACGGAGGTATGAGTATGCAGAATCCCGTTTTTGTCTTCGGCACTGTGGCCGCCCAGATGGTCAACATCAAGAAGGTCGGCGTCGACTCCGAGCTCAAAGTCTCGGTGACCCTCGAGTTCATGGCAACCGATCAGTCAGGCAAGGAGAACGTCTTCAAGCTGATCCAGATGCAGGGCGACGTTGCCAGCCTTACGGTGACCCCAGCCCAGGGCGAGCTGTTCGACGAGGCAGGCAAGGACACCGCGGACACCAAGGGCGGTAATGGCAAGAAGCCGGAAGAGCGCGAGCCGGTCCACGCCGGAGTGTAAGGACCCTCAGGGGAGGTTATGGCGAGCCCGCAGAAGGAGAATGGCTATACAGCCATCGCCAACGAGATCCTTGAAGCTCTCGCGCTGATCAGGATACCTGGGGAAGTCCGGCAGGTCCTCGATGTGATCATCCGCCTCACCTATGGCTGGCACAGGAAGGCCCGGCACATCACGTACAGGGAATTCACCGAACGCACTGGGATACAGGGGCGCCATGTCTTCCGGGCGCTCCGATCGCTGCAGGAGCACAGCCTGATCGAGCGCACCGGTGACGGGTACAGGCTTCAGAAGGATCACGAGAAGTGGCAGGCATACGCCAAAAAAGGAGCAAAGGTTACTCCCAAAGTGGAGCAGTTACCTACTCCAATATTGGAGCAATCTCCTACTCCCATAATGGAGCAGCCAACACCCCGCAAACCCAATAACGGCAACGGTTCCCGGCCTCCTAAAGAAAGTATTAAAGATAGTTCAAAGAAATCTCTCTCTCAGGGAGGAGCGAAGACCCTGACGCTGGAGGAGGAGAGAGAGAAGTTGGAAAAGAGGGTAAAACAGCTCTTCCCGCAATGCCTGAGCATCCCGAAAGGCATACCCACGGAAAAGCTCTTTCTCTTCGTCTACCGCATCAGCCGGGGTGAGATCAGGCGCGACAGCATCGGTAGCCCCGTTGCCTACATGAAGGGAATGCTTGCCGAGGACGTCACCCCCCTTCTCGAAAAACTGAAGGAAGACGCGCGGATCAAAGCCGCGAAAGTTGATAGAGCGCGCCAGGACACGAAGGCACGGGAAAAGCTCAGGGAGGAGAGCGGCGCGGAGATCGCACAGCTCATCCGGGAATTCCGGCTGCAGCTCGAAGGAGAACATGCAGTTAGCGTTTGAGGTTCAGACAAAGCCGGTGCCGCAGGCCCGTCCACGGTTCTTCATCCGGAAGCATGGACAGAAGAACATCGTCGGCGCCTACGACCCGGCACAGTGCAAATCATTCAAGGAGGTGATCGCGTGGCATGCACGGCTAAAGATGAGAGAGCGCGGCATAAGAGAGGCGACAAAGGCCCCTATCGCTATCTCCCTTTTCTTCGGGATGGGGAGAAGCGCAGAGGGCGCGTATCACACGAAAAGGCCGGACATCGACAACCTGGCAAAGGCGGTCAAGGACGCCCTGAAGGGAATCGTCTATGCGGATGACAGCCAGATAGTCGAGGCCCACCTGTTCAAGCAGTACGGAAGGCCTGAAGTGCGAATCGAGATAAAGACATTGGAGGTTCATTCATGAAGATATTTTTTGTGCTGCTCGTGGTGGCACTGCTTCCGGCTGCCGCCAGGGCGGAGTCAGTCATTGACTTCATTGTTGCAAACAACGCTGACCTTCAGGAAATGCGATCGATCAACAGCAACATCCTGAAGCAGCTCAAGGTCGAGGCCAAGGGGTCCGCTGCCTACGGTGAGCTCACCCAGGAGGGTACGACAACCCTTGACCAGGCAAAGACGCGTTATTCAATCGGCATCTCCGCGTCACTGCCCCTGATCAGCCCCGCAGAGCGGAGCCAGAAGCGCGCCGAGGAGGCGCAGAAGGAGCGCACCTTGCGGCTTGACGTTGCAGACCTGCTCATGAAGTACAGGTCTGAGCAGAAGGCCATCCTGGAGGAAGACCGGATTCTACAGGGCCTCTACAACGAAGTGCAGTGGATGGGGAAGCGGGTTGCGGCCGGCGTCGACAACCAGAAGGACCATAACTCGAAGCTGACAGACTACCTCGTGAAAAGGAAAGACCACGAGCTGAGAAAAGAGCAGGTGGGCTACATCCTCGAAAAGATTCTGGCCTACGTGCCCGCGGACAGGCGCGCGCAGCTCAGGGGAATGCTGAATGAGACTGTACCCCAAGATTCAAAGAATCAAAGATAAGGCTTTCCTGTACCTTCACCGGTACAACAACGGCAAGCACACCACGGAGATCCTCAAGGTCGGGGAAAGCGTCATCGTGGAGGGCGGGCCGTCGACCGGAAAGACATCCTTTCTTCAGAAGACTATTCAAAAGCTGGAGGAAGCCGGAGAGCGGTGCGTCTTTATCAATGCCACGCTGCCGACGGGTGACTGGGTGAAGGAGTATAGGCTTTTCGGGAAGAACCTCGATGCGCGGCTGGACTACTTCACGCGTACCCTGCCGGAGAAGTTCTACCTTGTCATCGACAATGCCGAACGGCTGCAGGACTCCCGAAAGCTCGAGATCGTGCTGTCCCTACTGGAAAAGGCGCGGTCTTCGGTAATAGGCTGCACGAGGTACAGCTATCTGAATCCCAAGCTCAAGGTGCGGCTGAGCAAGTCAAAGGTTCACTCCCTGGGGACCGGGACGGATACCTTCGACATCACCTATTTCGTAATCGCCATCATGATAACCGTGGTCGCCCTGATCGGCGCTCATCACCTGGTCTTTCTGGCGGCCGCATTCAGGTACATATTCCAAGGAACAAGAGCAGGAGGAAGAAAATGACGTGGGCAAGTCACATCATCGTAGGCAGCGCAACAGCAAAAGTCTTCGGCCTGAATTACATTCTAACGACACTGGGGGCGATCCTTCCCGATCTCGCGGAGATGATCACACCCAAGCGCGTGCAACATCGGGGCGTTACTCATTCTGTGGCCCTATGGGTGGCAGCTCTGCCCCTGCTGTGGTCAACGCCGGTGCGTGACTGCATCATCGGGGTGATCATCGGGCATCTCCTCATGGACAGCCTGACCGTGATGGGGGTTCCGGTCCTTGATGAGAATTCCCGCAGGATCACCGTTCTCGGTGGTCGACTCAGGACGGCATCAGCCGGGGAGTTCGCGGTATCCGGGATCATCGCTTTCATCGCCTTCGTGGTCATGGGGTCCTTCACCCTGGACACGTCCCGGCGGAACTGGAAGGCACTGCACGAGCAAAAAGTCATCGACTCGAAGGAGTACCATGAGAACCGATTCAAGGTCTTCTGATGCCGATAGTTGCGGAACTATACAACTACTTAACAAGAGTAAAAATAGAAAAATGCCTGCCGCCGAGGGTGTAGACACCTGTCCGGGCGCGCTTGAAGCTCCAGCGGCCGCTGGCGAATCCTCAGGGGCCTGCTACGTCTGCGGTCGGGAGATCAAGACGGGGCTGGTCTATATCGGTCAGGGCCTTTACCGACACGAAAGCTGTTATCCGGGATCGCTGCGCTGGATCAATTCCGCAGCCGGGAGAGCTTCCATGCTCCGCTCGATCCGATTCAGAGACCAGAAGGAGGAGGAACTATGACGAGGAAAAGAATGCTGCTGTGGGCATTGGCATTCGTGATTGCGTTGATCGTGGGGCCCCTACTGGGCCGCGGCCTCGCTTGGCTGAAAGTCTACAGCGAACCGCGCCGGCCGATAATCATTCAGATCGAATGCGATTGCGAATGTCACGACAAAGAGGAGCGAAGGCTCGAAGCCTTTAGCAGAGACAAAGGGGCGATCTAGTTTCTTCATTCTCTCACGTGTGGTATATTCTGCTTATGACGCAGACTCAATTTATTCAGGCAATTCGGCAAGCAATACCACTGGGACATACGTTCGCGAACCCAAGCGGCGGCACGTCACGTATTACGTCGATAACCAATAGAACCATTTCCTATGTCAGGGGAAGATCGACCATTAGCGTTTCCTTGGCGGACCTATACAAAGCTTTCCGATCATTTAAGGGAAGCCAGGTGTCTTCAGTTGATCTTCGGGCTTTTGCTCCTGCAGTATTTGATTCCTACGCCCGGCCAGCCGGCCACTCATGTAACTGTACGTTCTTCTTCCAGTTGCTCCAGCAGATCAACCTCGCAGGACCGCTAAAAGGCTCTGGCGTTCGCGGTGACCCTTATTCAGCAAAGCTGATATAGGCCCACCACAATGCCATATACCATCGAAGAACATAGACATCGATTTGCTGCATGGGCTGCTGGCAGAGCTGCAAACGTGAAAGGCTGTCATTTCACAGTTGAGCAAGCGAAATCAATACTGGAGGCTACAGGTTTCAACCAACTACTGTCCGCACCAGAAAGCTTACCAGAACCCCAGGATGTCGACACCCGTCATAGACTCTGGCGTAATAACATTATCGCTAATGCGCAATCCCTAGGGCTTACATTCACTCATGGCGTGGCAGCGAAACTAATTAATATCTATTTGAAAGCTGGATTCATTTGCGGAGGCCACCACAACAACGAAAAGGTGCAGGCGCTTCACCCTCCAATTGATAGCTTATTACTTAAAGAATTATCATCCCAAAACATTGGCGGCCTCCAACAAGCATGGAATGAGGCGTGCATGATTCGCTGGTCGAAATTCGATTCGTCCCAGTACGAAACAGTTATAAGAAACATCCGTTCTTCAATACCAAATCAGCCGCTATGGACCATCGAACAGTATTGGCGAGGGTTTCAATAGTCTGATCCAAAGGATGCGGTGAAACAGAGATACATTTAGATCACCCCGCCGCCCGTCCCGTCCGCCCCTCGAAGGGGCTCCCTGTTAATCAGATTCGCGCCGCTACCGCTCTGCTGTTCTGTCGGTAGCTCCTCCCGCTCTCGGCCACGGGCCTTCGCTCCTTCCCCCCCTTCCTTCGTTCGCTCTCCGCAAGGCTCCCGCCAGTCCTCCGCTACTCTCCGGCCTGTCAGTCGCCCTGCTTGTTCGCTCACCCCTCCCCCGCCGGAGAACCCGGCGGCCGCCCCCAGGGGCGCCCCGAACCCCACCCCGGAAAGCAAGACTTGTTTCATGCTGCCGTAATACAATAGCAACAGGGGGATGAGGGGGCGAAAGGAGCTCTCGTGCGTAGTATCAGTAAAGCAGTTATCGTCTGCGTTTTGCTCTTGTTGTTGCCGGCTCTATCTTTCGCAGCCAACGACGAAACCATTCACGGCAAAGTCGTGCGCGTCAAAGACGGCGATACCGTTGTTGTCGCTCCCGCCGAAGGCGGCGAATTCCTTGTCTGCAGGCTCTACGGCATCGACGCTCCGGAGGGCAAGCAGGCATACGGCGAAGAGTCCACGAAAGCCCTGAAAACGCTTATCCTCGGTCAGCAAGTAGCGGTCCGCACAAAGGGACGTGATCAGTACGGCCGGAAAATCTGCTTCATCCAAAAGGGTGAGCTTGACGTCAATGTCGAGATGGTCCGTCAGGGCCATGCCTGGGCATTCAGAAAGTATCTCAACCAGCCCAACACCTCGGCATATGTTGCAGCTGAGGATGAGGCAAAGCAGGCTAAGCGCGGCCTGTGGCAGCAGCCAAACCCGCAGCCACCGTGGGACTACCGGGCTTTGAGTAGAAGATAGGGAAAAGAACGCGGAGAACCTTCTTAACATACTGTCAAAAGAGCTCGCGCAGAAGCACATCGAGAACTGGGAGAAGCACAAGCAGCATTCGGAGAGTTATGAGGGAAAGTGATAGTCTATTTTCCCTTTGATGCCAGCAAATTATAGTTTCCATCCGGCAGCTCATCTGTTATAATTCGATCAATATACATCATGTTTGAATTTGTGAAACTCATAGGGTCTCCGCACAAAGAACTTCATCTCGATACTCGAAAAGGTTCTCCCATTCGTAACGAAGTTGCACTTCCTCCAACAGACCTTACGCGAAGAAGAGAACAGCTTCTAATTCGAAATTTCGGCACCAATTGGGAACATCGTTGTCGCCCTTGCGGTGTCTATAATTGTGCAGGACTTACTTGGGCGAGCAGAAGAACCTCTATTCCGGAAGACGCCGAATGGATAAAGATACTTGGAGAAGATGGCTATCGAAAACTCTCTAATGCTGAAAATCCTCTTGTGGGTGATCTTGCAATCTATCATTCAGAAGGCGTCGGCTTTTTGCATGTTGGTCAAGTTGTTCAAATTGAGCGAGGCTTAACCGCTCAGTCCCCGCCTATTCACAAAATATTAAGCAAATGGGATTCATCATCAGGGGAATATATTCATTTGCCGCACGAGGTACCTTTTAAAGAATCTTTTTCCGATTATAGGTTAGAATATTGGACAGATCGAGAGGCTTAAGATATGAATATTCTGGATAAAATCAAATCAGACGATTTTCTTCTCTCCGTTGGCTTTGAGCTACCGCCTGCTGCACTTCATAAGGTATTGTCGAGAACAAGTGAATGTGCTGAGCTGGTTGATGCTTACAAGAGTGGCGTTCTAACTGATACAACACTGCGCAGTTTCGTTCAGCAGCTATTGAAGAACTTTCGCCCTGCGGAAAAGTTCCCATATGATATAACGCTAGCGCTACTTGCTGTTTCTGTAGAGTCATTCAGCTCTCGTTTTGCCGAAGAATTTATTAGGGATCTGTCACAATTAGATCTTGCAGAATTGACTTCGTGTATTAAAGTAGCCAAACTCTGTCTAGCTGGACGCGAACGTCTTGCCAAAAATGAATATCGTCAATTTATATTTCCGTCGCCTCCAAATAACAACTATCGAGAAGTCCACCGCGTCCCTGAAACAGTTAAGGATTCGCACTTTGAAAATAAATATAGCGATTTGGTTACTGCATAATGCCTAAGCTTGAATATTTCGTTGTGAGCGAAGGAATCTCGGTGGATGTTCTCACAAATCGAATAAGTCTCTTCAATGTCATTGAAGGAGTGCAGTCTAAGGAGCTCCCTATCTTATTGCCACAGATTGTTGCTACAAGTACCTGGAATAAAGAGCCTAGTGACGGTGACAATGATTATCAGACCAGTCTTCGGATTTATCCTCCTGGTGAAGAACGCCCTAAAGAGTTTGCAATCAACTTCAGGATGGAACAAGATCGGCATCGTATCCACCAGACAATTATCAATCTTCAAATAACGCAACCTGGTGAGCTAATTCTAGAAGTCTTACTCAACGGAAAGCATATTGCGAGTCATACCGTAAGCGTTAAAAAAATCGACTAATTCGCCACATCCTCCCCCGCCCCTTCCTCTCCCCTGCACATTGCCTGCGCGCCCTCGGCAAAGTGCTTTCCCCTCTCCTTCCCGGCGGCCTCGCCCCGAAGGAAAGGGGAGACAGCCAACGAAGGCGGCGAAGCGGTAATCACACTCTCCTCGCACGCTGCGGGTGAGAGTGACAACATAGTCATTCCGGATTTGAGACTTTCACCGCGGCAAGCACACGCGTCCTCGCCCCTTCGGGTACTCCGTTTATCGAGTGCCTTTTTCTGTCTGATCCCCCCGCCCTCCCGCGGCAAAGGTCCGCGCCTGTCACTGTCCTTGCTGATGCAAGCGCGTGCCAGTCACGTCCCTTGCTTGCTCCCATCCGCCCCCAAGGGCTCCCGGAGAATAGAAAGGGCAGGCCCGGGGATTGGGGAATCGTAGGCCTGCCCTCTGGGGATGGAAGGTAAGGTTGGTACATCGAGGGGTCCTACCTTCCACGGTAAGAAGATATCAGAAGAAGAAGCATTCAGTAAACTGCCTAGGCAGAAACACCATGCCCCCGGATCACGAATGATATTCCATGCCTCAGAACCCGTCAAGGGCAAGCGCTGTGCGATACTGCCGCACCCTTGACAGAACCTGAGTCATTCCATTCTTTTCTCTTCCATCGGGGGGCAGGTTTTAAAAAAACAATGAGGAGGTGCGGAATGTTTGAAGGTCTCAGTCTTTGCGGTCGCAATAAATTCGGCGTGGCCTGGTGTCCTTGGGCGGTCTCGAAGCTCCCGCATGGTGCAGGGCGGCTGTGCTCTCGTGCCAACCTCGCGCCGTGCAGCTTGCGCTTTGGGCCTTCGGGCTTTCTCTGCTGCTCTTTCTGGTCTGAAAGCGGCGTCCCGGTTCCGCCACAGGAAAGGCTCTTCTAATGTTCCACGTGAAAGCAATAGCAGACACCACAACATATTGTGTATGCCATAGCTTACATTCCCATATTTTCGGGATTGACTTACCGTAAGCTATAGCTTACAATATAAGCAAGGATAAAGAAGGGGGGTTTTACAAAATGGAAAGGTTCATCGAGCAAGTTGCAGTAGGTCTTTCATCACTTCAAAGGGACATGGCCGGTCTCGGCGACTGGCGTAAGCGGCATTATTTCATAGTGAAAACGCCTTCGGGCTTTCGCGGAAACTTCCGGGTCTGCACCCTCGGCATTCCCCCGGAGGAAGCCAGGGCAGATATCGCAAAGAACTACAGGGCCTTTTTTTATGTCGGCACTGTAAGCAATAACTGACAGGTGCGGCAATGTTAGGCGAGCTCATCAAAAGATATCGCTCGGATGCATGGGACAGCGGCAACTCTCTTACCCGCTTCTATGAAGCCGAATACGTGTGCGGCACCTGCAACGGCAGCGGCCAAGTTGAAGACGAGGAAAGCGAAGACGGCCGCCTTGTCGAATGCCCGGAATGCGAAGGCGCCGGGATCCTCGTCGTTTACGAATGAAAGGAGGTGATACCGTGGGTTATTTCAAGAACCTGCAGATTGCGCAGCACCCGACAGAAGGCGAAGAGCCGGACGACTTCCTTGAAAAGGCACAGGCTGATGAACCTGGAATCCATCAGCCCGCCTTGGTTAAGAACCGCAACTTGTTACCTGAATTCTAAGAAAGGAGCGGGGAGGGTGTCAAGGCCCTCCCCGGCAGCAACCGTGACATACAGAAAATTCACATGGATCGGCAACCAGATCGAAGACGCCGACATGACGAAGCTTTTCCAGATCAAGAAGGCGCGGCGGGTACCCATCACAAAGCTTGTGGCAACCGCCGTAAGGGAATTCATCGAAAGGACAGAACAGGAGGTCACCAATGTTCAGGAAAGCTGAAAGAAAAAAAGCAAAGCTCCGGCTCGGGATCGCCGGACCCGCGGGCGCAGGAAAGACATATTCAGCCCTTCTCATCGCGCAGGGCATAGGCGGCAAGATCGCCTTGATCGACACAGAGCACGGCAGCGGCGACTTATACGCGCACCTGCTCGAATACGACATTGCGCCGCTTGCGCCGCCGTATACGCCGACAAAGTACCGGGAGTATATCGAGACAGCGGAGAAGGCCGCTTATAACGTCCTGGTCATCGACAGCCTTTCCCACGCATGGGAAGGAGAAGGCGGCTTACTGGAGATGCATGACAAAGCCACGAAAGCCCGGAACGACAAGAATTCATTCAATGCCTGGAAAGACATCACCCCGGAACACAACCGCCTTGTTGACGCGATCCTGAAAAGCGGTATGCACATGATCGTTACTCTCCGGTCGAAGATGGCCTATGAAGTGCAGCGGGACGAAAGAACGGGAAAGAGCGCCCCGGTCAAGATCGGGCTGAAGCCTATCTTCCGGGAGGGCATCGAGTACGAGTTTACCACTGTCTTTGACATGACCGCCGAGGACCACATAGCAACGGCCTCGAAAGATCGCACCGGCCTTTTCGACGGAAAGCACTTTACCCCGGACAAGACAACAGGCCTGACGCTTCTTGAATGGCTGGAAACCGGAGCTGATGGAGACGCGGCAGCACGGGAAGCGGTCAAAGACATGATCGAGCGGATCAGCAAGATAGAAAACATCTTCGAGCTCCGGAACTGGTGGAAGAAGCACCAGCCCGAAATTGAAGCTCTGAAGCTCGTTGACAAGACGCTTGTCGTCAGCGCGAAGGACTCCCGGAAAGCCGAACTGGAGAAGGCAGAGCAGGCCGGGAAAGCTCAGAGTGCGGGAGGGTAGACCATGCCAGCGATCGGTTTCATATGCCCTGATCACCAACGCATCACGTTCGCGGAATGCTTCGGGGAGTGCCGCCTTAGAGACGCGCTCCCCTGCGGCCGCTGCAAGGCCCTTCCGTATCTCAGAAAGTGCGCCCGTCAGCGGGAGTGGACCGGCGAGCCGTCGACAACGCAACTCCTCCGGGGTATCCGTGAATCATGGTTGAAGATCACCCGGCCGTATCACATCAACCCGGACGAGCAGGCATTCAGCATCCTTGGCACGAGCGCCCACGGAGTCCTTGAGCACTTCGGCAAAGGCGATCACCTGACAGAGGAACGACTGAGGGATGAAATATGCTCCGGCGCCTTCGACTTCTACGACGGCGAGACCATGACGCTCTACGATTACAAGACCTGGGGAAGCTACAAGGTGCAGCAGGCCCTTGGAATCCGTGCCGTCGAGGTTCCGGAGACCGACGAAAGTGGCCAACCGATTCTGAAGAAGTCAGGCAAGAACAAGGGCGAACCGAAGACCCGGAAGGTCTACGTCAACGGCGATTCAGCGTCGCGGATCGCGGCCCTGTTTGAAACTGCCGTGCAGCTCTCAGACTACCGGGATAAGCTCCTTGCCATCCTGCCGGAAGGGTACACGGTCAGGAGCATGGCCGTTCAGGTGATTTCGCGTGACGGCGGCTTGATGGTCTCAGCCATGCGCGGGATCGAGGAGAAGGCTCCGCTTGTGCCGGTCAACGGGATCTCCGCGCGCTGGGTCAGGAAGTACATGGAGCGGAAAAGGTTCCTGCTCTTTCAGGCCCTTGAGATGGACCACGCGCCGAAGTGCAGAAACCGGGAGAACTGGAACGGCCGGAAGTGCGCAGGCTACTGCGAGGTCAGCGAGCTGTGCACCGCGCTTGACGGAAAGGAGGCTTCATGAAAGCGGTCATAGAGAACAAAGACGATTTGTACCTAGTCCGTATCTATGGGAGCGACGGAGTACCCTGTGACTCCTACGTGATAGACAAGCTCGAGTTCAGGACGGAAAAGGGCGGGGTAACGATCCCGGCGAACGGGGAGGACATGGAGCTTGCCCTTTGGCTAATACGATAAGGAGGAATAACGATGAAGGTTTATGATTTGCTCTGGAAGAAGTCTGAGGACAGGGAAGGCAAAGCCCGGTGGGAAAGGGTCGGGGTCTTGATGGAGAAGGAAGAAGGCAAGAAGTCCGTCAAGATTGACCTGATCCCGGCCGGCACCTGGGACGGCTGGCTGGTGGTAGCTGAGAGGAAACCAAAGGAAGACTCTTTCAGCAAAGAACCGGAGACCGATCTCGAACCGTTTTAATCATGCCGATACGACCGGAAAATAAGTGCAGGTATCCTAAGAACTGGAAAGCTATTTCACAGCGGATCAGAGCGCGTGCTGGTGACAAATGCGAGTGGTGCGGCGCGAAGAACAACGAGCCGCACCCGGTCACCAGCTCCAGAGTTGTCTTGACGGTTGCTCATCTCGATCATACTCCAGAAAACTGCCATGACGAGAACCTTAAGGCCTTGTGTCAGCGATGCCACAACGCCTATGACGCGAAAGAGCGGGCACGAGGAATCAGGCTCAGGAGAAAGGCAGCCATGAATATAGAACCCCTATTTTAGCGGCATTGAATAAGGTGTGGCTGTTCTCCCACCCACCATTCACAGCCACAAGTTCGCCATAGCCCCCGTCGCTCAGTCATTCCGCTTGCAGTTCTGTCATGTCCCTTGCACTGATCGCCTTCATGATCCTTTGACTTCGCACGGAACATTCCGGCTTTGCAAGGGGAGCGCTTCAAGTAAGTCGCTCCTCTCCGGGCAACGCCTACGCCTCGCGCCATACTTCAAGCTCATGCCAGAAGCAAGCTCACGCCTTCGCGCCCTCCATGCTTGTCCTGCGCCTTGCAAGGCTGCCGCGATGCTTCAGCAAGCCTCGGCCAAGCCCCCCCTGAGATCACAATCCTTGGTACACTTTATTGTTGGGTGCTTTAGAGACAGCGTAGTCAGAATACTTCCGATAATCCTTGCCAGCGTTCTTAAGTGCATAAGCAAAGAGATAGTTAAAATCTGGATCTAGCTGATTCTTCTCATAGAGGCTTTGTGCTATTAGAAGCGCGTTCTGATGCTTCAGGTGGACAAGGACAATCGTAAGTGCTTCCAGATTGCCAACCGAAAGTTCGCTCCACCTTGTAAGAATAGCTTTCAATATACTTGCATCGCCTTTTCTTGCCTTTAACCCGGCATAATAAATAGCGGACGTATCATCTGTAGGCGGTTTCTTTTGAGCGAGCATTGCAATGACAGCATCCGCTTCGTCGTCAAGCAGGAAACTCATAAGCGCAACTTCACTGTTGAATGCGCCTGTATTCTTCACCCGAAGCTCTCTGGCATGTTTCTGTGCCTCAGTGGCATTGCCGCTGTAATAAGCCGCCAAACTGAGAAACTGAATCCCTACACTTTCGCCAAAAGGACTGAGCCCCACAGCCTTTGCCTTTTCAAATCGTGTAAAACAGACCCTATAGTTGCCAAGTGCCGATTCTATCATCATCGAGTTAAGGATAAAACCCACATTCTCTGGGTCGCTCACTAGAATTTCGTCATAAGTCTTTTGGGCAGCCTTGTATTCCCCCATAGATTTGAAAATCCGGGCCTTTTGGTCCAGTGCCCAGCCAAGGGCCTTCTTGTCCTGAGCGGCAACGGACTGTGCCTGGTTGATTGTCTCCAGTGCCTTTTCATATTCCCTCCGGGCTGCGTAAGCAGAGGCTAGCCCGAGGTAAATAGAAGACTCTCTTGGATACCTTGCAATACCTTCCTTTGCAGTTCTTTCCGCATCTATTGATTCATCCAGTTTTACCTGTAGCTGAATCATGAATCCGTACCATCCAGGGTCACGCTGGTCCTCAGATGCCGTGAGCATCAATTCTTTTGCCTTCACTACTTCGCCGGCAAGATACAAAGTTTCGACCTTCTTTGCGTTAGGAAACTTCGGTTTTTCTGCGGCCTCAACGTTAGCCGCGGCTAACGCTAAGAGAACTACACTCCAAACTATTTTCATCACAGGCTTGCCTCCTTGCAACGACTATGCTCTTAGAAATAATAACGCCCGGATGTATTCTTTGTATATGTCAGCGTTCTTCCAAGAAATCCACTATCTTGAGAAGATTCCTATTCGACGGCTGCACACGGCCGCTTACCCAATCTTCCAGCTGTTCAGCGCTCCTTCCCATCAGCGCCCCCAGCCTTTGCAGTGACAGGCCCTTGACCCTCTTGAAGTGCGCCAGACGGCCCACAGGATCGTCAGGGCACTCCCAAGGCACATAGCCAAGGAACGTCAGCACTGCGGGGATGTGGGCAAGCTCAGGCTCTGTACCGTGCTCCCAGTTCCAGGCGGTGTTCTCTGAAACCCCAATCATTCCGGCTACCTCGATCTGCAGCAGCCCGAGATCAAGACGGCGCTTTCTGATGTGATCCCCTATTGTCTGGAGCTCCACCGGGTACCCGGGCGGCAGCTTTACCGGTCTCGGAACATGCAGGCTATATTTGGGGTACTGTGCAAAGGCAGCCAAACCGTCAGGGGTTCATGGCGCTGACCAGCATGAAGGAAGCTGGGTACGTTATCGAAGCAACGGCTCTCGACACCGACACCTCGCCGTTCTCAAGGGGCTGGCGCAGCACTTCGAGAACGTTCCTTTTGAATTCCGGCGTCTCATCAAGGAAAAGAACGCCATGGTGTGCAAGGCTGACCTCGCCCGGCTTGGGAATTTGTCCACCGCCGATGAGTGCTACATCAGATATGGTATGATGCGGGGCCCGAAATGGCCGTGTCGCCAGCAGCGGCCGGCCGTCTTTGAGGATTCCTGCCACACTGTGTATCCTCGTTGTTTCAAGGGCTTCATCGAAGGTCATGTGAGGAAGGATGGAGGGAAGGCGTCGTGCGAGCATGGTCTTGCCTGAGCCCGGAGGTCCGACAAGGAGCAGATTATGTCCTCCGGCGGCGGCAACCTCAAGTGCGCGCTTTGCATGTTCCTGACCCTTGACTTCGGAAAAATCCTCCTCATAGAGCGAAAGGTCCTGCAGGGTTCTGCCCATGTCCAGCGAATAGGAATCAACCTCTTTTTCTTTACGGAGGAATGATATGACATCCGGCAGATTCGTTATGCCGATGACCTGTACGCCTTGGACCACTGCAGCCTCAGGCGCGTTCTCTTCGGGAACGATCAAGCCTCTGAGGCCGAGGTCTCTGGCCTTAATCGCCATGGATAGGGCCCCCCGCACGGGCTTGATCCTGCCGTCAAGGGAGAGCTCACCGGTAACAAGGTATCCCTGAACTGCGTCAGCGGCAATGACCCCTTCGGACGCTATGATGCCAACGGCTATGGGGAGGTCATAGGAAGAGCCTTCTTTCTTCAGGTCTGCAGGAGCAAGATTGACCGTTATCTGCTTTAACGGAAAGCTAAAGCCGATGTTTTTCAGGGCGGCGCGCACCCTGTCGCGGCTTTCTTTTACCGCTGCATCGGGCAGCCCGACCAGGGAGAAATGCGGGAGCCCCCGAGATGATATGTCGACTTCTACCTCTACAGGGTAGGCGTCGATACCTATGATGCTGGCACTAAGTATTTTTGAGAGCATGTTTCTGTTCGTACGTAAAAAACGTCACAAGAATAGCATTAACCAGGGACAAAGGCAAGCCTGATGATGGGTGTGTCAAACCAAAATAGAAATGTCCGGTATTCATGCGGCAACTGATCAGGGAGCAAAGGATATTTGCCGCGGGTTGAGCCTGTACCACGGCTTCTATATCAGATCAATCAGCTCTTCGACGGTTAACCCGGCCTGGCGAATGATGGCGCGAAGTGTTCCTTTGGAGATTTCCTTATGATTAGGGACGGTGAGTCTTCTATAAGGCGGGTCTTGATTTCGCAGAATGATATGACTTCCGGTTTGGTGGTCCATGGAGTAGCCGATCTTCTGCAGGGCCTTACAGAGGCCCTGTCCTGAAACGACCGGCAACCTGCTCATTTACGCTACCTCCACAATCTCTTCGTCGATCGGTGGAGGTATGGGCTCATTGTGTTTCTTCAGACTTTCCAGATATCCCTTTATGGCATCCTGGATATTGTCGAGGGCCTCTTTTCTGGTCTTGCCCTGAGACACACAGCCGGGAAGGGCAGGAGCCTCGGCCACAAACATGCCGTCTTCGTCCTGTTCAATAATGATTCTGTACCGCATGATTCACCTCCTTATGATCAGATCTGAGAAATTACAAAGAGCGCAGACAGCTAGAGATTCCAATAGATTATACCATTTCAGATGGACTCTATTTCAGTTTACTGGACCTCAGCAGCTGGAGTTCTCGCTCGGAATAGTCCCGGCTTTGCAAGAGGACGCTTTAAACACAAAGGGGTCTCTTGTGAAGAGAGTAGACCTGACCCTCTCCGGTTTCTGTGAGCAGACGCGTCACGACGGTGGCCGATGCACGAAACAAGACCTGACCCCCCTTGTGACCTGACCCCCCTTGTGACCCGTGCGTGCTGGAGCACGGTTGTCAAATGCTGATTTTGAAGCCAGAGTCAAAGCGTTGGAGGACATGGTGGAAGCATTAACAACTCAAATCTCGAAGCTAGAAGGCCGCATTGCAGACCATAGCCATCGTTATTTGACAGGAGCTGGCATTGGCCAAAACAACGTGAAGGTAGACACAGGACCAGCGTTATTCCCTGCATCACCTGAACCCTTTCCGCACCAGTGACACGCCAATTTGCCACATTAATGCGCTTGTAGGCAGTGTCACAAAAAATGACACTGCCTATTTATTCTTAATCAGAGTGGTATAAAGGCGAGAAAGATTATCGCATCCACTTAAAGTATTCACGTCATAATTTTTTCATATATAATGAGGTATGCCGATCCAGAAAACTTGGCTGCGATTAAGATCGCTGGGAGCGCTGGGTGAACTGCTCGCCATGAAGGCGCTGGTTGATAATCGCTTCAAGAATATCCGGAACTTAAACGATCAGAAAAAGAACTTCCCTTACGCCGACCTATATGCCGAAAAAGGCGGCAAAAGATACGTCATCAGCGTAAAAGCTCGAAACCGATACCAAAAGAATAGGCGTCTTAATTCGCGGTACAAGTTGGGGAGCGATTGCGAAAATAAAGCCCGGAGAGCTGAAAAGGAGTTCAAAGCTCAAGCGGCATGGATGGCGATCTCGATTTTTGATGATGTGTACAGCGTTTATTTTGGGACTTTAGATAGCTTGCCGGCGAAGACAGGGATTCTGATGGGGGAACCTCATGTGCAAGGGTATCAATGTCTCGTTAAAGAAAAACAACACGGTTTAGATTTCAGGCCCTACAAAAATAAATAAACTGTGTTATGAGAGGACGACATTCCAAGGTCACCGGTAACTGCAGACCCAGCGAAATGCGACGTTATTTGCAAATATAACGCAATAAATTATCAAAGGCTAAGGAGTGAGCGATTGAAGATGAAAGAATTACTTGGACAGGAAAACCGGAATGGAAAGGATATGCAATATCGCTTATTTTTTGGCTTCGCCAGTTCAATAATGAAGTGCAACAGTTGGGGCAGCAAAAAGGGAGCTGCTATCCTAAGTGGTTATGGGAAAACACTACAGACAGATTACCATGGATGAACGGGAAGTGATAGCTAAACTGCATTATGAGGGGAAGAAGCCCAGAGAGATAGCCGGAGCTGTTGACCGGGACAAAAGCACGATCATTCGGGAACTTGCTCGCAATTCGTCTGCGACATACGACTGCTATACTCCCTGTCGTGCAAACCAGCGGTCGGTTGAGCGGAGGAAAGGGGCAAGCAGGAGACCGCGGCTCAAGAACAAGACCATTCGCACCTATGTGCATGAGAAGCTTACAATTGGCTGGTCACCCATTGGTAGAATTGGGGTCAGGTCTTGTTTCGTGCAACCTTCGACAATGTGATAAACTTCTATCGTGGCAAGGCCTTTACGCATAGAATTTGACGGTGCGGTGTATCACGTCACCTCGCGCGGCAATGCCCGAAAGCCCATCTACAAAGACGACGAAGACCGGAGCACGTTCCTTGAAGTCCTCAGGGAGGTCGACAGTCGTTTTAACTGGCTCTGCCACGCCTACTGCCTGATGAACAACCACTACCATCTGGTGATCGAAACCCCGGACGGAAATTTGTCACAGGGGATGCGGCACCTTAACGGTGTCTACACGCAGCGCTTCAATCGAAAGCATAACCGTGTGGGTCATATATTTCAGGGCAGGTACAAGGCGATCGTGTTAGACCGAGACAGCTATCTGCTGGAGGTCTGCAGGTACGTCGTGCTGAATCCTGTGCGGGCGCGGGCGGCAGAGAAACCCGAGGAGTGGGCATGGAGCAGCTACAAGAGCACAGCAGGTCTCGAACAGCCACACAAATGTCTGACAATAGACTGGGTGCTTGGACAGTTCGGTGTACGAAGGGGTCAGGCCGAAAGCAGATACCGGGATTTTGTGCGAGAGGGGATGGGACAGAAGGGAATCTGGGACAAGGTGCGGGGGCAGAGCGCACTGGGGGAAGAGGATTTCGCTGAGCGGATGGCCGGATTAGCGAAGGGGCGGGAAGATATGAGGGAAATACCGAAAAGACAGCGATACGTCGGACGACCGCCGCTTGAGCGGCTGCTTNNAGCAGACGCGTCACGACGGTGGCCAATGCACGAAACAAGACCTGACCCCCTTGGTGCCGGAGAGTTCGTTGTCTGCCGCCTCTATGGCATAGATGCGCCGAAAGGCAAGCAAGCCTACGGTGACGAATCGACGCACGCCCTGAAACAGCTTATCCTCGGGCAGCAGGTCCAGGTCCGCACAAAAGGCCGTGATCAATACGGCCGGAAAATCTGTTTCATCCGCAAAGGGACCCTTGATATCAATGTCGAAATGATCCGTCAGGGCCATGCCTGGGCCTTCAGGAAATATCTCAACGCGCCTCACACATCAGCTTATGTCACGGCAGAAGACGAGGCAAAGGAAAATAACGCGGTCTCTGGCAGCATGGCAGCCCCCGGGCGCCATGGGATTACAGAGCGCATAGTAAACGGTGACGCTCGAGTGAAGCCGATCTTGCTCGAATATATCATGCATGCCACCTGCTGAGATTAATGCTCTCATGCTGCCGCTACACGATGCGTTGAGAAACGGCCACCCTGCGAAGCTGGAATATGGACTACTATAACTAACCAAAGTGCCTCTCCTCCGCTAATTTGCCTCTAAAATTATCTGCACAATTGCGCCTCTTTAGTCGCTCTTAGGATATGAGGCTTTGCTAACCGAGGACATACCAACCTCAGAGACCAGAGCTCAGTCAAAGGCTGTTGAGCATAATATATTGAAATTACGCAATAATTTGATGAGCACCCCGTCTATTACGGCTCAATATTGTGAATGGCATTGACAAGCACTGTGAAGTTTGTTAACATTAAGCTGTTAGTAAAATTAACAACAGGAGGACCTCATGGCAGAAACAGCATTAATCGGAATCTACGAAATAGCCGAGATGGCAAATGTGAGCCCTTCAGCTGTAGCCAACTGGAGGAGGCGTTTCCCGGATTTCCCGGCTCCTCTGGCGGAGTTGAAGTCTGGCCCTGTCTTTGGGGAGAGCCAAATTAAGCTCTGGTTGGCAAGGCGTCAGGCGACTGACGAGCAGGAAATCGAGCTGTTTTATGACCTACTTGCGAGCAAACGCGGAGACGCTCCCGAATTAAGAGAAAAGGTGGAGGAGGTTGTTCAAGAGCTGCAAGCTCAAGCAACTTCCACTAACCGCCCTGGCATTCTGTTGGGTAGAGTGCAGAGCGGCAAGACCCGAGCATTCTTAGGCGTCATTGCGCGGGCTTTTGATCGTGGGTATGACGTAGCCGTCATTCTTACGAAGGGGACGAAATCTCTTACCGAGCAGACCCTCAGCCGTGTAAAGGAGGACTTTCGGGAATTCATTCTCGCAGACCAGATTGATGTTTTTGATATCCTAGCCGTACCTGATCTCACTCCATATGAGCTGAGCCGTAAGCTCATCATTGTCGTAAAGAAAGAAGATGACAATTTGAAGCGTCTGTTAAGTCTGTTTCGGGATAGATTCCCAGAGTTGCGGCAGAAATCTGTACTGATCATCGACGATGAAGCCGATCTCGCTTCAGTAAGCTTCCGCAGGACTAACGGCATCAGCCTGCCCGGCGTCATTTCACAGCAGATCGATCAGCTTAGGGCTTCGGTAACTTCTTCAGCGTTCTTGCAGGTTACAGCTACACCCTATGCTCTCTATCTTCAACCAGATGACGAACTGATAATTAACGGAACGCCTCTCTTCAAGCCAAAACGCCCCGCATTTACAGTACTTCTACCGACGCATAGCAAGTATGTCGGAGGGGATGAGTATTTTGAAAAGAGCACGGACCCGGACTCACCTTTCTTTTATTTCTTCCGTGAAGTTCCTTTGTCTGAACGGGACGCCCTCAAGAAAGAGGATCGCCGCCGGCTACAGATCGAACGGGTGTTGACCGAAAAGAACGTAGCAGTCCTCCGTGATGCAATTGTTGCATTTCTTGTTGGAGGTGCCATCCGACGCCTTCAACAGCGTGCTGCTGGCCAACGGCCGCAGAAATATAGCTTTCTTTTTCACACGGAGCAAGCCCGCAGTTCTCATGAATGGCAGGAAAGGCTTGCCACTGCAATCAGAGACGCATTGGTTGACCAAGCACGCGAAGACAGCCCTCTATTTGATCAGCTAATTCGGGCAGCATACAGTGATCTCCGTAGGTCAATTGAACTGGAAGGCGTGCCCGTGCCGTCAATTGATACCGTAAAGGCGGCCGTAGTCGAGTCTCTGCAAACTGGGCAGCTCATGATCACGAAGGTTAATTCAGATACCGAGATAAAGAAACTGCTCGCTGAAGATGGACAGCTCAAATTACGGACACCGTTCAATATGTTTATTGGGGGCCAGATTCTCGACCGCGGAATCACAATCAGCAACTTGATTGCGTTTTATTACGGAAGAAACCCAAATCGTTTCCAGCAGGATACCGTTCTTCAGCATTCCAGGATGTATGGCGCCCGTTCAGCGGCCGACCTTGTCGTGACACGCTTTTATGCTCCTGAGCACGTATATCAGATCATGAAGCGCATTCACGAGTTTGATGCTGCCCTAAGAGAGGCCTTTGAATCCGGAGCGCACGACCGCGGTGTCTACTTCATTTGCAAAGACCCAACAAACCGCTTAATATCCTGTTCACCAAATAAGCTGCTATTCTCTGATGTCGTCAGCATTAGACCAGGCCGTAGGCTGATCCTATCTGGTTTCCAGACGGTCAGCAGATCTGCCGGCTCAAGAAAATTGAAGGAACTGGACAGCCGTGTTGCTGGTCTGGTAGGTTCGGCTGAGGAACCTGTGTTGATCGATGTGAGTAGAGCGGTTGCTCTTCTGGAAATGGCATACGAAAATCTTCAATTCGACGATGCTATGGATGATGACCGAAAGGCTCATCTCGCAGCGTTAGAGCACCTTTCTCTCACGTGCGATAATCCTGATTTGAAAGGCAAAGTCTGGCTCTTAACTGCTACCGATCGCAATGTTGCTCGCTATCGTGAAGAGGGTCGGTTTTCCAACGCACCAGATACGAAACAACAAAAAGAGCTGGCACTAACGAAAGCGCAGGAAATACCTGTCCTTATGCTGTTGCGCCAAAACGGGGACGAAGCTAAGGGGTGGCGCGGGCTGCCTTTCTGGTGGCCTGTCATTATGACTCCCCGGTCAGCGGCAACAACCATCTTCGCAACAGCCGAAGCTGTCGTCCCCACGGGGCCTGTCAGCAATGTGGTTTCCAGGCCTCTGGTAACAGAGGAGTTCGCTTGAGGTATTCCTCTTTCCGAAGCCGCTGAAATGAGAAGACAGGGACAGCCGACCTAGTGCTGTATCTGTCAATGAATACTTAGATGCACATTGCCTCTGATTAATTCCTTAATGCGCCACATCCCCCCACCCCTCTCACCCCTTACCCCTCTCCTTTCCGTCGGCCTCACCCTGAAGGAAAGGGGAACAGCCAAAGATGGCGGCGAAGCAGAAAGCGCACGTGTCCTCAATGCGTTGCGGGTTCCGAGCGCCAACATAGTCACATCTCATTTGAGACCACATTAAGGTAAGAACACGCGTCCTCGCCCCTTCTGGGTCTGCGGTTTTCGAGTGCCTTTATCTTTCCAACCCCGCTCCTCCCAGAGGGGAAACACCACGCCTATCACTCCTTGTGCTTCGCGATGTCGTTCAAGGCGCGACATTTCCCCGCTGCCCGTCTGCCCCAGGGCTCCCGCAGAGAAAGACACGCAAAGGCAGTGCGCCGAGTAAGGCCTACCCACATAGGATTTCTCAATAAACTTTGATATTATGATGTGAAGGGAGAAGTAAATTGTCCTCTTTCCCATTGCAAATTAAAAGCCTTCGTACGAAAGACTTGCGTCTTTGGTTCAGCAAACCCAAATGGTCGAGTAGGCTAACGCTTTATTCATTTATTCTTTTACCTCTGGTTATAATTCGTTTTTCATATTGCGGGTTCTTGCATACAGACGTTGACAGTGCCAGATATATGCTCAGTGCCCTATTGCAAAGTGAAGCAACAATTTTTGCATTGGTTATCACCCTCAGTCTTGTGGCAATCCAGCTTGCAGCGTCAACTTACTCAGTAAGGGTGATAGATGCTTTCAAAAAAACTCCTGATTTCCGAATTCTTATAGTAATTTATGCTTTTGCTCTGATTTATGGTTTTTGGGTGCTAAAGCTAATAGAAGAAATGGACGCCAAAGTGAATAGTCTATCCAACCTTGAAAATCATATATCGCACTTATATTACATTGGTGTCTTCGCGTTTATTGCTGTGATTCCTTGTATATGGAGCATCCTTAATTTATTGAAGCCGTCCACAATAATAGAATTGTTGGCGAAAGAAATAACAAAACAAAGCCTTTTACTTGCTGCCATGGAAGAAAAAAATAAAAAAGGGAAGGTTGATCGAATACAACCCATCATTGACATCATACATAGCTCTTTAATGAAGTATGACTATACAACATTAAGGGATGGGTTGAGGGCAATCACAGAACGAATTATTAATATAATTGAAAATGAGACTTTCACAGATGCAGAGGAAGATAGAGTGGCTAAGCTTTTCTTTTTCGGTTTGAGAAGAATTGGTGTTTTGGCAATAAATGGAGGAGATGAGGATTCCATCACAGAAATACTAAACTGTATATCCGATATTGGTGAAACAGCTGTCAAACGAAACTTCAGGCGTGTAATAGTTAACGCAATTATATCACTTGGGGAACTTCAAGTTGCGGCAGCCAATAAAAATTTAGAAGTAGAAGAAAGTTTGGCGGCATTATTCATTGCAAATCTAAAAAAGGATCTTAATTAAGACTGCCTGGGGCCTCTGAATATGAGATAGGTGAAAGCTTTTCCCCCAGGGTAGCATTGGTAACATTGGGGTCAGGCCTTGTTTCGTGCAAGCGTATCTCATATGTACTAAACTTCTATCGTGGCAAGGCCGTTACGCATAGAATTTGACGGTGCGGTGTATCATTTCACCTCGTGCGGCAATGCCCGAAAGCACATCTACAAAGACGACGAAGACCGGAGCACGATCCTTGAAGTCCTCAGGGAGGTCAACAGTCGTTTTAACTGGCTCTGCCACGCCTACTGCATTAGCGAAGGGCGGGAAGATATGAGGGAAAATACCGAAAAGACAGCGATACGTCGGCCGACCGCCGCTTGAGCGGCTGCTTGCGGGCCGAACCGACGCGCGGGCCGTGCAGCAGGCTGTTAAGGAGTACGGATACAGCCTTAAGGAAGTGGGAGAGTATCTGGGAATCCATTACTCGACGGTGAGCAGACGCGTCACGACGGTGGCCAATGCACGAAACAAGACCTGACCCCTTGCTTACTTGGTGACCCCCTTGCTTACTTGGTTAGCTTGACAGGCTCGTTTCCATGCTCCCAGTTCCAGACTGTAGCCTCGGTGAAGCCGATCTGTGCGGCAAACTCGATCTGCAGTAAGCCGAGGTCAAGGCGCCGCTTCCGGATGTGCTCCCCTATGGACCTGAGCTCTACCTGGTACCCTGGCGGCAGCTTTCCGACCTTGGAAGATGCTGTATATATCGGGGGTACTGGGCAAAGGCAGCCAAACCGTCAGGGGCCCTTTTCAGCCTCCTCTAAGCACGCCTGCCTCTTAAGCTGCTCATTGCAAAAAAGGGGGTGAAGGGTTATTATTACCAGAGAAAAAGCCGTTCAGGGGGATCTATGAAGAAGATAACGCTTATTCTTCTTGTATGCATTGTGGCTGTTGCCTGCGGCGGGAAAAAAGAGGTGAAGCAGGTCTCGCAGGAGTCAAAGACAGCGACGGAGGCATTTGCACTCGCTGAGACCTTAAAGACGGCATTTATGACGAACGATGCTGTTACCCTTCAGAAGAACGCTACAGAAAACGGGCTGAGGGATATTACAGCCAACTCGAAGACCTTTGACCGGGTTGATCTGTCCTTTACGCCGCGATGGGTAGAGATAGAGGGCAGCCAGGTGATGGTGAACATTGCCTGGAAAAGTACCTGGATGCGATCTGGTCAGCGGAGCGATGAACGGGGCATGGCAGTATTTGTTATGGAAGGGACGCCGCTTAGGTTATCGAAGATCCTGAGAGCTAATCCATTCGTCTTCCCTGAAAAATAATCGTATCTTGGAGCTACTTGCACGAGCTGCAGGTACTCTTGCTGCAGGAAGTGCAGCCTGCCGATGAAGAGCCTGCAAAGGGCTTTTCGACCCCGCTCATACCGAACGCCGAAAGTTTCTTCCGAAGATCTTTAGATGCACATTTCGGACAGGATATCTCCCGCTTTCCGAAGACGAGAATCTCGAAGTCTTCTCCGCATTCGTTGCAGCAGTATTCATAAATAGGCATTTCGTCTCCCCGCTACTTCTTTTTCGACGGTTTTTGCGGCACCTTTTCCCAGTCCTTCAGGAATTTTGCAAGGCCGACGTCCGTCAGCGGATGTTTTGCAAGCTGCGCTATAACCGCATAGGGTATGGTGGCGATATGTGCGCCCATACGGGCGGCCTCAAGTACATGCAGAGGGTTCCGCACGCTCGCAACGATAACTTCGGTTTCGAAGAGATAGTTCTCATAGATCTCCATGATATCGGCAACGACGTCCATGCCCTGATGGCTTACGTCATCGAGGCGGCCGACAAAAGGGCTGACATAGGAAGCCCCGGCCTTTGCCGCGAGAAGCGCCTGGTTGGCAGAAAAAATAAGGGTAACGTTCGTCTTTATGCCCAGGGATGACAGCTTTTTAACCGCCTTCAGACCTTCTTCAATCATCGGTATCTTGACCACGATATTCTTGTGGATCCCGGCGAGCGCTCTGGCCTCCCTGAGCATCTCATCAGCAGTTATGCCGACAACCTCGCCGTTGACCGGTCCGTTCACAATGCTGCAGATGGACTTCAATAGCTGCACCGGTTCCTTTCCTTCCTTAGCGATGAGCGAAGGATTGGTGGTCACGCCGTCGATGAGGCCGAGCTCCCAGGCCTTTTTAATCTCTTCGATATTTGCGGTGTCGATAAAGAATTTCATGGTTCTCCCCTTTGCTGCACGTTACTTAAGTATACCAGAACCTCCGTGCTTTTTTACCCGAGGCTCAGACGCTCTGCGCAAGGACCGGCTCCTGATAGAGCGTCCTGAGGCAATAGGCCTCTTCGATAAGCTCAATGAGATGGATCATCGGCTTGTCCGAGACAGCCTGACCGAGGTGGAGCATGCAGCCGGGGCAGGAGGTAACAATGGTACCCGCTCCGGTCTCCAGAAGATGAGCTGCCTGTTTCTTATTGAGCTGCTCGGACATTTCCCGGTATGAGACACTGAAGGTGCCGCCGAAGCCGCAGCACCCGGATTCCCGAGGTTCCTTCAGTGCAATCCCCGCCTTCGCTATGATCTCCCGCGGCTCGTTCCATATCCCGAGGCCATGTCTGAGGTGACAGGGATCATGATACGTTATGGAGGCGTCGATAGGGCTCTTCTGCTCGAGCTTGTCGCGGAGAAAGACCGATATGTCCATGGCTTTGTCGATATGTTTGCCGATCAAAGAGGCATAACCATGCCTGAGGGACAGGGTGCAGGTGGGACAGAGGCTCAGGATAGCCTCAACCCTGAGCCTGCTCAAGACATGGTGGTTCTGCTTTGCCAGAGCAGCAGCCTCTTCATCCATGCCGAGAGCACGGAGCGGCGCTCCGCAGCAGAGCTCATCCTTCGGCAAGATGACTTCGTATCCGAGGGCTTGAAGCACATTGATCAGCGACTCGCCCAGATGGGGCAGAAAGAAGTTCACACTGCAGCCGGCGAAGACGGCGACTCGCCCTTTTTTCTTGGGGACTTTATGTACCTGTTCTATTACGTGAAACGGCTGGTCAGGGAGATCGGGCCGAAAGGGAATGAGCTTCCGTTTCGAAAGAAACGGCAGCAGGAAGTCACTGCTCAAGGACAGGAGCTTGAAGCTCAGGTCTGGCCAGGTCGTGGAGAATCTCAGGAGATATCTGAGGAACCTTCTTTTTCGGTCGGACTTCCTGAGTATACGCCGGCCCCGATAGATTGCCTCCGGGATATCGATTCCCAACGGGCAGACGGCCGCACAGGCGCCGCAGAGAATGCAGCTGTAAATGCGGTCATTCAGAAGCGGCGATGGCAAGAGCCGCCCATCGGAAAGATTCTTTACCAGGGCAAGGCGCCCCCGTGCACTCATGCCTTCCGTTGCAGCCAGTTCGTAGGTAGGGCAGACCGCCTTGCAGCTCCCGCAGAGGACACACCGTGAAAGATCGGGTATGAGAGCCTGTTGCATGACCGTATTATAAACCATCGTCAGGAGGCACGTCAGACAACCGTCGGCTAAAGACTCTCCATGTTTTGACGGGCCTGGTGCGTGAGTGATCGGTTCATGCTGCCGCTTCTAAAACCCTCAAGATCAAGGGAGATGAAGTTGAAGCCGAGTGCGTGCAACGCTGAGGCAACGCGATGTCGCACATCTCCTCCTAAAAAGAAATGCAGATCCTGTTCCGGCACCTCAATGCGCGCCAGGTCGTCATGCACTCTGACCCTCACGGTCGATACGCCGAGGCTCCTGAGAAATGTTTCCGCCTTTTCCACGCGCCTCAGCAGATCGGGGGTAATGCGCTGGCCATAGGGAAAGCGGGAGGAAAGGCAAGGTGACGCAGGGCGGTCCCACGCCGATAAACCAAGGTCTTTTGAGAGAAGCCGTATATCCTGTTTTGAAAAGCCGATCTCAGCAAGCGGGCTCCTGACATCATACTGCATTGCCGCTTTTCTGCCCGGACGGTAGTCGTTCAGGTCGTCGGCATTGCTGCCATCGAAGATGAATCGGTAGTCTTCACGTTCCGCAATTTCCCGCAATCTCCGGAAGAGGTCCTGTTTACAGTGAAAACAGCGGTCAGGGGGGTTGGCTACAAACAATGCATTCTGCATCTCACCGGTGCGGATCAGTCGGAGCTCGGCGCCTTGTTGCTGAGCAAAGGCGACTGCCTGTTCGATATCTTTTTCCGGGACGGTCTCCGAACATCCGGTCACCGCCAGGAAACGGATTCCCGCCATCTTCATGGCCTTCAGCAGAAAGGAGCTGTCAACGCCCCCTGAGAAGGCCAGTACCGCACTCCCGGCATCTGCGAGCAGAGAAATGAGGTGCGTCAATTTTTCCCCGAGGGCTGTGTGGTCAGGGGCGTTCACAGGGAGCTGACCTCATAATTCTCCTGGTGCATCTTGCTGTCTGCCCTGATGATCACTTTTACCCCGAACTGCTTTTCGAGGTCTTCTATGCCGAGCATCTCCTCATCGGAGAGGAGCTCTGCGACAAGCGGGTGCGCCGTGATGATGATCTTGGTGCTTCCGTGGCGCGCCATCTTCTTGATCGAGCGGAGGATCTCATAGGTAAGCGTATCCGGGGACTTTACGAATCCTTTGCCTTCACAGTAGGGGCAGGTGGCGCAGAGGGTCCTGCCGAGACTTTCCCTTACCCGTTTTCTGGTCATCTGAATAAGGCCGAGTTCTGAGATATGCAGAATCGTGTTCTTGGCCCTGTCCCGTTTCATGGCATCGGAGAAGGCATTGAAGAGCTTCTCCCGGTTTTCGAGTTTTTCCATGTCAATGAAATCGATAATGATAATGCCGCCCAGGTTCCTCAGCCGTATCTGGTACGCGATTTCCTTCACTGCCTCGAGGTTTGTTTTTAGTATCGTGTCTTCCAGCCCTTCCTTGCCGACGAACTTGCCGGTATTTACGTCGATAACGGTCATGGCCTCGGTCTGATCAACAACGATATATCCCCCTGACTTCAGCCATACCTTGCGTCCGATGGCGCGGGAGATGTCCAGTTCTATGCCGAAGGCATCAAAGATCGGTTCTGAATCCTCGTAGAGTTCTATCTTTCCGAGCAGCTTGGGAAAAAAGGTCTTCACGAATTCAAGGATGCGGTGATATTCCTCGGCTGAGTCAATGACCAGGCGCTCGACGTTCTGACTCATGAGGTCACGTACGGAACGAAATGCGAGGTCGAGATCACTGTACAGAAGCCCCCGTGCCGGTACGCGGTCCTTTTTCTGCTTCAGGTTCTCCCAGAGCAGGAGAAGGAACTCCAGGTCTTTTCGGATGTCCTCTTCCGGCGAGTCTTCACTGGCGGTGCGGATGATGAGACCAAAGCCTGCCGGTCTGATGCTTTCGACGATGGTTTTGAGTCTGGAGCGCTCTTCCTCGTCTGTTATCCTCCGCGAAATGCCGATGTGATCGACATCCGGCATGAGCACCAGATACCTGCCCGGCAGGGTGATATAGGACGTGACCCGTGCGCCCTTGCTCCCGATGGGGTTCTTGGATACCTGGACCAGGAGCTCCTGGCCGTCCTGAAGCACCTCATCAATAGGCATTTCCGTTCGGGTTTTCCTGGGGAAGAGCTCAATGGACTGGTCCTTGTCCTCATCTTCGAACATCGGCGCGTAGTCGTTTGTTTCAGAACGGATGTCTGCAACATAGAGAAAAGCAGCCTTTTCGAGGCCGATATCCACGAAGGCGGACTGCATGCCGGGCAGAATCTTGACGACCTTTCCTTTATAGATGTTGCCGACAAGGCTCGCGTCCCGCTGGCGTTCAACATAGAACTCGACGACCTGACCGCCCTCAAGAAGCGCCACGCGCGTCTCGCCGTGTGTTACGTTGATCAGGATCTCGCTACTCATCAGGAACATCCTCCATAGGTTCCTTCCACCTGCCGTCCCAGCCGAACATCGCCAACCTGGTTATCTCAAGGGCATCAGCCGGCTGGCCGAAGAGAAGGGGTATCAGCTCGTCAATCCTTACCTTTATCTCGCCGAGGTCTTTAACCGTGAGAAGGAAGGTCGATGCTCCGGCCTGCCGGACCTCCTCAACCATCTCATCGAGGCGGAACGAGCCCTGCTTTCTCGGAATGGTCATATCCTTGTTGAGAAGATAGGCGTCCAGGGAAAGCCCCTCTGCCGCAGAGATCTTGTACACATATCTTACAACAAAATTGGTGAGCGATTTTTCATTCTTTGCGATTGCCTTCATGCTCGTTGCCCGGAGACTGTCGGGAAGTTTTGCCTGGAGAGACAAAAGACCTGCCGTAACATCAAAAGGCGGAATAAGCTCTATATCAAGGTATTCCTTCAGTCCTGCGGAGCCGACGCTTAGCGCAGGGCCGAAGGAGACCTTTGGATTGGGATGAAACCCTTCGGTGTACCTGAAGGGGAAAGAAGTACGTCTCATGGCGCGGATGAGCGCCGTGGTCGTTTCAAGATGCGAGAGATAGCGGGCCTCTGCAGTCTTTGCATACCGGAGCCGTATCTTTATGGAAATGTCCCCTGCGGGAAGGCGGCCTGCTGCCGGCGCACCTTCAGGCGGCGGCAAGAAAGCGGTCCGAGCGCCATCTTCGTCCGCACGTGAAACGGGCGGGCTGCAGGTAAGGCCGCAGGCATGGCATCCGGTCCTGCAGTCAGGTGAGGGTTCGGCAGCAAGGGCATGCTGGTATTCTCTCCAGAGAAAGCTCTTCGTGATCCCGGTGTCAATATGGTCCCAGGGCAGGACTGCATCACCGGCATACTCCCGCTCTGCAAAGATTGCGGCGCCTATGCCGGTATCCTCCATCGCCTGATACCACTTTGCCGGAGCGAAATACTCTTTCCAGGCATCGAGCCGGCACCCGCGCTTCCAAGCAGCCTCGATAAGAAGGGCCAGGCTTTCATCACCGCGTGAAAAAGCAGCCTCCAGCATGGACATCTCCGGGTCGTGTCCCCGGAACTGGACGCCTCTTCGAAGGAGAGCGGTCTTTACCTGCCGGTTTTTCTCCAACAGGATATCGAGGGAGTTCTGTCCGTACCACTGGAAAGGGGTGTGCGGCTTCGGCACAAAGGGGGAAACGCCCACGCTTAAGGTAACGTGTCTGCCGGTAAGCTTCCGGGAAATCTTTATCGCCTGGTGGACCATGGCAGGAATAGCCGCAAGATCCTCCTCGGTCTCTGTGGGCAGGCCGATCATGAAGTAGAGCTTGAGGTTCTGCCAACCCGCCCTGAAGAGCATTTCGAGCGCCTGGTCGTACATGTCAGCAGTGAAATCCTTGTTAATGACCGCACGCAGACGGTCCGTTCCTGCCTCAGGGGCGATGGTAAACCCCGATTTTCTGACCGCCTTCAGCTCTCTCAGCATTTCTTCATTGACCGAACCAACGCGGAGCGAAGGCAGGGAGAGGGAGATCCGCTGCTGCAGGTACTTTTTGTTGAATTCGCTCATGAGAACATTAAGGCAGGCATAGTCACCAGAGCTGAGCGAGGTGAAGGAGACCGTATCATATCCTGTGGAACAAAGGCTCTGTTCCGCGATCTTCAGTACTGTTCCGGGAGAGCGCTCGCGCACAGGACGGTAGATCATCCCCGCCTGGCAGAACCTGCAGCCCATGGTGCAGCCTCTCGATATCTCTATATTGATCCGGTCGTGGACTATGGCTGTGAAGGGTACGACCGGCTCTGTGGGAAAGGGGGCCGCATCGAGTGAGGCAGTATAGCGACGCTGCGTAGCCACATCTTTTCCGCAGGACGGCACATAGACTCCCGCTATTTCAGAAAGTGCCGTCAGGAGCACGCCCCGGTCTCGCGATCCGTCTTCTTTCCAGCTGCGGAGAACGGCGAGAATCTCTCCTATTGCCTCCTCGCCGTCGCCGACGAGAAAGGCGTCGATGAACGGCGCCATGGGCTGAGGGTTCACCGTGCAGGGGCCGCCTGCAAGGATGAAGGGCATGTCTTTTCTGTCAAGACGCTGCTCTGTCCGCAGCGGAATTCCACCGAGATCAAGCATGTTCAGTACCGTGGTATGGGAGAGTTCGTACTGGAGACTGAAGCCGATCATGTCGAATGCATGCAGAGGCGTGCCGGATTCGAGAGAAGAAAGAGCCTCCCGGCCTTCCCGGAGCGCAGCCTCGAGGTCCGGCCAGGGCGAAAAGACGCGCTCTGCAGACGCGAAGGGAAGGTCATTGATGATCTTATAGAGGATCTTGAGGCCCAGGTGCGACATTCCTACATCATAAATATCGGGGAAGGCGAGGGCGACCGAAACCGGCGACTTCTTATGCCGGGCATTAAATTCGCTGTTGATATACCTGCTCGGCCTCTGAACATGCAGTAGATTCATTCATAAAGATAGCACTGGCCCGACCGCTTTAGCAAGAAAGGGGCGCAATTCCGCGCGCCGGAGTAACGAGAACGATGGTTGGTTCTGTCGCCGAGAAAATGCAGTGCTATGCTATCTGCTCAGTGTTACCAGGGCAGCCCCGAAAGGCTTATTTCAAGAGGAACATCATGGTGTTGGGTTGGTACCTATGGGATGAGGATTATAAAGGATACGCCTGCTATCACCTATTTATGAGACTGCTTCGCTCTGCCCACAGCGCATACCCTCCCGAGCGAAGCGAGGGAGGGAACGGGGCAGTTAAGCCGCCCCGAAGGGGTCGGTCTTGAACTCCTGGTTCGCAGAGCGAAGCGCGCGAACCAGAGTTCATGGCTTAGCTGCCCCATTATGTTGTCCAATTTGTTCATCATGGTAACGGCCCCATGTCCTGGAACACATCAGCAACCTTCTCCGTTACCGGAAGGTCGCTGTCGCTGCCCATAACTATGCCGACTAATGGTTATGTCACGATATGTCCTCCTTTTCATATTAACCGAGAAATTTGCGCACATCAGCTGCTTCCACCAGCATGCTCTGGATATTGGCACCGTTGCGATCCTTCACTGCCCTGATGATCCTGGATGTTACAACTCGATGCTCATGGTTTATATCATATGCTCCCCAGTCAAGCTTGAGGGAAGTTCTTACCTCTTCAGGAAGAATCTCAAGCACCTCTTCATTGAAGAACGACATCGCTGTCTTCATGTCATATGGAAAGGTTACATGCATGTCCTTCATGCAGCGCATATCGTCATTGGAAAGCACGCCAAGTCCCAATATCTCAGGTGGAAGCCCGATTGAGTAACAGGCTGCGCAGAAACTGATCACACGCGGTAAAGTTGTTTTGCCGATACTTCGTGCGTACCCGAACAGGCCAACATGAAGTTTACGCATCCTTCTCCGAGGAACAAATGAGGCAACATAATTGATAATGGGTGCCAGATATTCAATTACACGACGATACTCATCCGAAGCCTTCTCGATGATTTCGAGGCCTTTGCTTTCGTCAATATCATAGCCACGCATCATTTCCGAGCTGTTAAGTTTTCTGAGCGCTTCAATAACCTCAGGGATGGGGTGATCATATTTGAATGCCGACGGCACGGTGAATGTTTGCACGTCAGGGTATTCCTCCAGCACTTTTTCCACAGTGTCTGGCGCAAGATGCCCCCGGAACGGCGCGGAGCCTGCGCCGAGTATCGGGTATATTTTTACACCTGTATCTTCGGAGAGGTTGCGGAGTCTCTGGAGAGCGATTTTATTGCAGAGGATGGCGCTAACCATGCTATAGTTCATGGCAGGGTCAGACCTGGCGATGAATACTCTCTGGTGCTTTATATCTTTCCCTTCGAGATATTTTCTCATGATACTACCTGCTTCCTACATGTGCTCCTTATCTTCAAAAAGTGGTATTACGTTTATCTCCCGCGGACTATATTCACCGATCCACTCAGAAATGGAGATGTCGCCGGGGTAGAAAAGCTGTGTCTGCTTTTCGACAACAAAGTCTTTGTAATAGTAATAGACCCTATTCAGGCTCTGCGGACATAGTCATCGGCAGAATTACCTCGTGAATTGGCGGTACTTCACAGCCGTAAAATAAGTTTGCAGCATCACAAGAGCGGGGGATGCTCTCCAATGATTCGATAAGAACCTTTGCCTCGTTCTTTTCAACATCTGGGTTAGGAAGCCTTAGCATAAGCCGGACATCCTCCCCAAGCCTTTTTTGTTTGAAGAAATGTTCGTGTCTGGTCAGGAGCTTCCTAACAACAAAGTCGTCCACCTCTTTGCCCTCGCAGTCCCACATCTGTTCGTCACACCCAAGATGCGAAAACGCATAGTAAGCCTCCTGTACCTCGTCATCTCCGGACATGTCCTGGTTCTCTGCAAAAAAAGGTAAGTGCACATTATCGGGATGCTGTGTTGACATAACTCTGGGTATTTTCATTTCGTCCCACGCATACTATCTTCGCTGATAATTTCAAACACATCCTCGGACGGGTTGTAAGAATATATGCTTCCTGTTCCGATATTGTAATACCACCCGTGAAGATACAGAGTCTTCTCCTTAAGCGCCTGCTTCACAAAAGGATAAGTCTGGATGTTATGCAGTTGAGATAGAATGTTCTCCTCCTCAGTCACGCGTTGCCGTATATCCTCCAAAGAGTTACTGTATTTTTTCATTATAAAATCCCGTGTAGGGGCAGCCAGTTCCAACCATTCACATACATGTGGCAAATGCCTCAATTTTTGCTCATCCTCATAAAGCATTTGCATGGCCCCGCAGTTGGAGTGTCCGCAGACAATAATGTCATGCACTTTCAACCTCATCACGGCAAGCTCTATCGCTGCTGCAACGCTGTTTTTGTCCTTTATGGCATCATAAGGTGGAACAATATTTCCCACATTTCTCACAATAAAAATCTCTCCTGGTCTGCTTTGGGTAACAAGATTGGGATCTACACGCGAGTCAGCACAGGTTATAAACAGGACATCCGGCTTCTGTTCTTTAGAAAGTCTCTTAAAAAACTCCTCTTCTTTTTTGAAGTAGGATTCCTGAAATATATGAATACCTTTGTAAAGCCTGTCCATTTTAGAACCTCGGTCCTTTATTTACCTGTCAATCTGATATTCACAACTGCCCACCAATCATCAGTATTATGCTATGAAATGGGATGACGATAATACGAGATGCGCTTGTTATCACCTATTCAAGAGACCTCTTCGCCTTGCCCACGGCGGGTTTCCAGAATGACGCTGTATAATGAGGCAGTTAAGCCGCCGCGCAGCGGGGCGGTCTCGAACTCTTGGTTCGCAGAGCGAAGCGCGCGAACCATAATATTGAAGAGTTTTCTCGCCAATATCAGAATAGTATCAGAGCAGTAGGGGTCTGTCAATTTATTCCGCGATTGATAACTGACGTATCTATCCGATATCATTGTATTTTTTCAATGGTTTCAATATTCAGAGTGAGTTTTTAGACAGCAACTTGTTCAATACCGATGAGGTCTGTTCCAGATGACATACTGGCGAGATTCGAGGCCGTTCTTCAGAAGAAGGGCATTGCCAAGGAGCAGCATCCTGATTACAGTGAATGGCCTCGCTCTTCTGGCCACAGCGGTGTAAGGACGATAATGATTTATACCCACTGCGTGCCGAGCAGAGCGATTAAAGAAATCGGCAGCCCGCTGGATTTTTAAGACCGCGGCTCGTAAACGCGACATCTCCCATCAGCTACGAACCTTGTGCTCGGAGATTTGTCTGTCAATGATCTCCGCGGCACCCATCATGCCGGCAAGAAGGTGTCAGCAGATACAATCAGGAACAGAAGACATTCCTCCCTATCAATGTTGATTGAAACCATCTGGAATATACTGCTTCGCAGCGCAGCGCAAAGGTGCAGCCAGCAGGTGGACAAGCAGATATATTCGCGCGGTGATAACTGCTGAGGCATGGGCGGCTGCATACCCACAAGATGGCATACTGCTTGACTTCACCCGTTCGTTGCGGCTTTAATAACAGCATGAAAGCCGCGAAAATCATGGGACTTTTCTTTCTTCTTGTTGTTGCTGTTTCGCTTTCTTCCTGTGCGGGAAAAGCTGCCGTAAAGAAGGCTGCACCGGATGAGTTCAACCCCGAGCTTTCGTTTGAAAAGGCGAACAAGCTTATCGACAGCAAGGAGTACGATCAGGCCCGCGCCCTTCTTCTCGAGATAAAGAACCGGGACCTCACGAAAAAATATGCACCCCTCGCTCAGCTCCGGATCGCCGATTCGTATGTAAAGGAAGACGAGCCGGACCTCGCGGTCGCGGAGTACCGCAGATTTCTTGAAATCTATCCCGACCATCAACATGCATCCTATGCCCAGTATGAAGTTGCGATGGTATATTTTAATCAGATCGAGAGCCCTGAGCGGGGATACGGCGGTGCGCAGAAGGCGCTGGTCGAGTTCGAAAAGCTGAAAAAGGACTATCCGCGCAACCCCTACAAGGAAGTTGTCGACATCCGCATCCAAAAATGCAGGGACACTATGGCGGACTATGAGTATCTGGTCGGAGAATTCTATCTGAAGAAAGGGGCCTATGAGGCCACCATCAACCGGCTTGAAGGGCTGCTGAAGCAGTTCCCGGATTATAAGAAAGAGGACCGGGTCCTCCTCAGCCTCGCCCAGGCATATAAGCAGTCCGGTCAGCGGGACAAGGCAGAGGAGATGCTGAACCGTCTGCTGGAGAAATTTCCGAACAGTTCGCTGACGAAAGAAGCGCGGAAGGAACTGTCCTCGTTGTCAAAAAAAGAAGGGAAGAAGTAACTTTCCCGGACGTCCCGTGAAGTATTATCCCGCATTCCTTAATATCTCCGGAAGGAAAGTTGTTGTTGTCGGCGGGGGCGCTGTTGCCGAGAGGAAGGTCCTTGCGCTGATGGCGGCCGGCGCTGTCGTGACCGTTATCAGCCCGTCGCTTACCCCAAGGCTTTTCCGGGAGAAGGAGAAGAAAGCCCTCCGTCATATCGGGAGGTGGTACCGGAAGGGAGACCTCAACGGAAGCTTTTTGGTGATCGCTGCTACGGACTCACCTGCCGTAAACAGCAGGGTTGCACGAGACGCAGGGGCACCTGTCAATGTTGTTGATGTCCCGAAGGAATGTACGTTCATCGCGCCTTCGCTGGTCCGAAGGGGCCCTCTGACGATTGCCATATCGACCGGAGGGAAAAGCCCGGCCTTTGCCGGCACCCTGCGGAAGGAGCTCGAACGCCTCTATGGTCCTGACGTGGCAGGATATCTGACCTTCCTGGGCTCGGTAAGGAAGAAAGCGCTTGCCGGTGTTTGCGACAAAAAAAAGAGGGAACAGTTCCTGAAGGGTCTCGCCTCGGAACATGTTCTGGAGCTCCTGCGCACGAAGGGGTTGGCGCATGTGAAAAAAGTGGCAGATAAACAGCTCCGCATCCTTATTGCATCATGTCGTACCTGAAAGTTCCCTCACCTTCTCCTGCACGACCGATGCGAAATACTGGTAGTCATCCATGGCTGTCGGTTTTTGTCTGAAATCCAGATCGGCAGCAGAAAGGGGCTTGCCGAACGTTATGGTGATCTTTGCGGGCCGGGGCCATGACGCGCTTCGCGGGAGCGCCTCAAAGGCTCCCGAAATATAGGCAGGCACCACCGGCACCCCCATCTCGACCGCGAGGATTCCAACCCCTTTCTTGAACTCCAGCAGGTTCCCATCAGATGAGCGGCCTCCCTCGGGGAAAACGCAGAGGGTCTTTCCCTTCCGTAACACGTATGCCGATGTCTGTAAAGCACGGTTGAGATAGGCCGAAGAGTCGATGGGGATAACGTGGGCTATCCTTGCGAAACGGCCTTTGAGGAAGCCGGTAAAGAAGTCGCTGATTCCCAGCAGATACATATTGCGGAAACAGGAAAAAGGGAGGGAAAGTACTACGATGAATCCGTCCAGATAGCTCGTATGGTTCGGTGCGATGATAAAGCTTCCGGGAAGCGCGACATGCTCTGTCCCCTTCGCCGTGATGCCGAAGAAGAGCTTCATGAGCGCTTTCAATACGGCATGGCCGATTCTCGCAACAAACATAGGGGATTCCGGTGGTTCGAGCATGATCCGCTCAGGCGGTTCTGCGGAAATGATTTCTTTCCATCCTGTCCGTTGTATTAATTCCGCAGGACGGCCGGAAGCCGCAAGGCGTATTTTTCCGCAAAGGTCGCCTACCGTGTAAGCATCGGACATGAAATATTCGGGAAGCGTGAGGGAAAAGGTTTTTTCGATCGCAACCATAAGTTCTATCTTGGAGAGGGAGTCGAGCCCGAGGTCAAGCTCAAGATTGTCTGATGATGCAATGCCTTCCCTGCTTCTGGTCACTTCCCGGATCGCGGCTACCACACGCTGCTCCAGGATGTCGGAAGGTTCTGCATGCTCTGGGGGCAGCGGCTGCTGTCTGACTGCAACCTGCTCCCCGGGCCGGATAAGAAAGCGGCGCAGTTTTCCGAGCGGCGTTCTTGGAAGCGGCTCCTTTCGCAGCGAGAAGCCTGTCACGCGCATGTAGGACGGGAGCCTGCCGGAGACGCTGTTGATCTCCCACTTGATCGCGTCGTGGAGATTTGCTATGCCAGCCGCTTTCGCATAATCAACGTCAGGAACTATGACGGCATGGAGCGCTTCTCCCACGCCCTGACGTTCTGCGCCGGTGATGCAGAGTTCCTTGATCAGTCGTGAACCGAGGTACATCTTTTCGACGTCTTCAGGATAGATGTTCTTGCCGGAGCTGAGAACGATCACCTCTTTCGATCTTCCGGTTATGAAAAGATATCCGTCGTGGTCTATTTTGCCGATGTCGCCGGTCCTGAACCACCCATCATGCAGCACCTCGCGCGTGGCAGAAGGGTTGTTAAAGTACCCTTGCATGACCATGGGACCGTTAATCTCAATCTCGCCTTCGCCTTCTGAAGAAGGATTTAGGATGCGCACCTTTACCGACGGCAGCGGTTTTCCCGCTGAGCCGGGCTTCCGCTTTTCGAACGTGTTGAAGGTTACGATCGGCGATGTCTCTGTCAGGCCGTAGCCTTCCAGCACCGTGAAGCCGAGGGCTTCGAGGTCCAGCATGACGGAGGGGTCCAGACGGGCGCCGCCGCTGGTGAAGAAGCGGAACCGCTTGCCAAAGGCACGGTGCACAGACCGAAAGATGATTTTTCCAAGTGCTATGTCAAAGCGCTTCCGCAGGAAGCCGGAAAGCCGCAGGAGAAGAACGGCAAGGATGGCCAGCGGTTTTGGCCGGGCCTGCATACGGCTTATGATGCTGTCTTTCATCATGCCGAGGAGCTGCGGCACGCTGACCAGGACGCTTACGCCTGTTTCTTGCATGGATGCAAGCAGGTCAGGTCCCTTCAGGCTTTGTGGATACGTGATGGTCCCGCCCAGGAAGAGCGGGACCAGGAGTGTGCACATAAAGGCGTAGGTATGATGCAGCGGCAGGACCGCGAGAACTGTATCAACATGAGATACGATCCGGGCAGTCACGGCTGCATCGGCATCGGAGCAAAAATTTCGATGCGAAAGCATAACGCCTTTCGGCTTTCCGGTCGTACCCGACGTATAGATGAGCGAGGCCATGTCTTCTGATCCGGTTGGCGGAAAACTGCTTTCCGGGGATGCTCCCTTCATGGCAGTGAAATCCGGTGCGTCGAAATTGATAAGTGTCATACCGGCGCCCGGAGCTCCTTCGGCCTGTTCTTTCAGGGCCGAGAGTTGATCAGCGGTCTTGTTACTATGAAAGACGCATTTGGCTCCGGAGTCGGAAAGAAGGGTCAGCACCTCGGTAGCGCTGAGTTGTGCGTCGAGGGGAACGGCCGAGCCCCCTGCCAAAAGTATGCCGAGGTAGGCCAGGCCCCATTCGGGCCTGTTCTCCGAGAGGATCGCTATCAGGTCTCCCTTCCGGATGCCGGCGCGGGTGAGCGAAGAGGCGACCCCGGTGACCGCAATGGCAAGGTCGCGATAGGTAAGTCTTTGCCAACCGTTAGCGAAGAAGAAGAAGGCGGTGTTGTCCGGAAAGGTCCGGGCAGCAGAAAAAAAACGTGCTGCGATGGCATGCTCCATGTAACCTATACGTTATTGAAGGTTTTTTTGGACATCTGGTATACTCTTTCACGCATTGCTGCCTTATTTCATCATACCATGGCTTGCAGGCAGAGGATTGCGGGGAGGTTTGTCGTGGCATTCACCGAAGAAGAACTCAAGAGATACAACCGCCAGATGATGATGGAGGGCTGGGGAGAGGATACCCAGCGCAAGATCAAGAACGCAACGGTCTTCATTGCGGGAGCAGGCGGTCTCGGCTCGCCGGTTTCGATCTATCTTGCGGTCGCAGGGGTAGGCAACATCCGCATCTGCGATTTCGATTCACCGGACTGGTCGAACCTGAACCGGCAGATTCTGCATAACCACAGGAGGATCGGGACGAACAAGGCAGTCTCTGCCAAGCAGACGCTCGAAGAGATGAACCCGCATATCACTATTTCTGCGTTTCCTGATAAGATAGTCGCGGAAAACGTCGATGAGCTCGTCGGCAATGCTGACCTCATTCTCGACTGCATGGATAATTTTCCGACACGGTACCTCCTGAATGAAAGCGCGATGCGAAAGAAGATCCCGATGGTGCATGGCAGCATCTGGGGGCTGGACGGCCGCCTCACCTTCATCCAGTCTCCTGAAACCCCCTGTCTCCGGTGTTACTTTCCCGAGTCTCCGCCCAAGGAGGTTTTTCCGGTTCTGGGAGCAACACCGGGCGTTATCGGCACGCTTCAGGCGATGGAGGCCCTCAAGTATCTTTCAGGTATTGGCACGTTGCTGCGCGGCAAGCTCCTCGTCTGGTCAGGGCAGGATATGAGTTTCCGGACATTCAAAGGGTTTAAGGACCCGCACTGCCCTGCCTGCGGAGCGGCGCAGTGATGGGCAGCGGCCGGAGCCCGGCATATCGTTGTTACCGGGACGGCATAGGGTCTGTCGTGAGCATGCTCAGGATATGAAGACGGGCTGGGGAAATGCAGTTCGGGGCAATATAAGCGGATGAGCGTGATGAACCTTACCCTACGGCAGAAGATCTTTCTTGGCTATATCGTCATGATTTCGTTCACGCTCCTCGTGGGATCGTATGCCATCTTCAGCCTCAAGGAGCTGAATTCCATTACCCGGAACACGGTCTTCAACTCCATCGCTGCCAGCGGACGGGTGACAAAGCTGAATGACAGCATTTTGGCCCAGGACCTGTATGAAAAGCGCTTTCTCATGCTTCAGCAGCAGGAGGCGGAGAACCTCTTCTGGTCCCGCAGCAAGGAATTCAGGGACATCCTTGCAGAGGTCGGCAAGACCGAAACGTATATCTCCGCGACTGTTCAATCCATCACTTCTCTGCATGAGCGGTACAATACGCTCTTTACCCGTGAATCGCAACTGCTGAGGGACGGCAGGACAAAGGAGGCGGAAGATGTCTCGCTCCATGAAACAAAGGCTGTCTTTAACCAGATAATACTCGGTCTGAAGGACATCGACCGCAAGATCACGGCGCAGCAGAGCCTCTTTATCAATAAGTCGAACTCCCTGAGCGAGCGGGCGCTTCTGATTACCATTGTTTTGAGCGCCACATCATTTGCCTTTGGCCTGCTCTTTGCTTCCCTCCTTACGAACCATCTCAATGCGGCGATAGAAAAGCTCAAGGAAGCGACGAATATGATACGGAGCGGAGATTTTGATAGCCTCCCCGACATCAAGGGCGCTGATGAGCTTGCTGATCTCGCCATATCCTTTCGGGAGATGTCCTCGCGGCTGAAGGAACTGGAAGAGATAAACCTCGATGCAAATCCGCTGACGAAACTGCCCGGCAATCTTGCGATCGAGAAAGAGCTCTTGGTCCGCCTGAATGAGACCCAGCGTTTTTCCTTCTGTCTTATCGATCTTGACAACTTCAAGGCATATAACGACCGCTACAGTTACGCCCGGGGGAGCGATCTGATCAAATGGCTCTCCGAGGTTCTGGTGGGCATCAAGAGCGAATATGGGGAGCCCGAGGACTTCCTTGGCCATATCGGCGGCGATGATTTTGTACTGATCTGTTCACCTGACAGGGTCCAGCCCATCTGCAATAAGATCATTGAGGAGTTCGACAAGGGGATCATCGAGCATTATGACCCTGAAGATGCCAAAAAGGGATTTATCATCTCCATTGACCGGAACGATAAGCCCGCAATTTTCGGCATTATGACCGTATCCATAGCCGTGGTAAATACGGACAGGACACTCGTACGCGATCCCAAAGAGATCTCGCAGAAAGTGGCAGAGCTGAAACAGTATGCCAAGTCGTTTGCCAAGAGCATCTACATCATGGACCGCCGCCGAGCTCGGTAGCCCGCGGTAATGTATATCCTGACAATGGGAAGACGTGTAGCGAGCTGAGGCGCCCGGAAGTGCTACTTCGCGAGCCCGGTCTTTTTTGCCGCGTCGGCAACGGCATGGGCAACGGATGATGCAACTTTCCGATCGAAGATGCTCGGGATAATATAGTCTTCATGCAGCTCATCCTCTGCAATTACGTGGGCAATCGCCTGTGCCGCAGCAAACTTGACCGCCTCGTTCACTCCCTTTGCCTTTACATCAAGAAGGCCCCTGAAAATGCCGGGAAAGCCCAACACATTATTGATCTGATTCGGATAGTCTGACCTTCCTGTGGCAAGGATCTTTGAGAGGGGAAGGGCGTCTTCAGGTGATACCTCAGGATCAGGATTTGCCAGGGCGAAGACAATCGGGTCTTTTGCCATTTTCTTAATATCTGACGCCGGGATGATATTCGGTCCTGAGAGTCCGATAAATACGTTGGCGTCCTGTAAAACCTCCGAGAGGGTTCCCTTGATTTTTCTTGGATTTGAAGTCTTGGCAAGAAGCTTTTTATAGAAGTTCATGTACTGTCTCCTGCCTTTGTAGATGGCTCCAGTCCTGTCGCAGACAATAATATCTTTGATGCCATAAGCGGTGAGCATGTTTGCATTTGCGATCCCGGCAGCGCCTGCGCCGGCGATAACGACGCGGAATTTTCTGATATCTTTTCTGAGCAGCCTGCCGACATTGATCAACGCGGCAAGTACAACAACCGCCGTGCCGTGCTGATCGTCGTGGAAGACCGGGATATCGAGCAGCTGTTGGAGCCGTCGCTCTATCTCAAAGCAGCGGGGACCGGAGATGTCTTCAAGATTGATACCCCCAAAGGGGACAGAGATGTTTTTCACGGTGGTGATGATCTCTTCTGTGTCCTTGGTGCCTAAGGCGATAGGGAAGGCGTCAATACCGCCGAATTCTTTGAAGAGCATAGCCTTTCCCTCCATCACCGGCATAGCAGCCTCTGGTCCAATGTCGCCGAGGCCGAGCACGGCAGTTCCGTCGGTCACGACAGCTACCGAATTCCCCTTGATCGTATAGCGATAGGCATGTTCCTTATGCCCTACAATATCCATGCAGACGCGGGCAACACCCGGTGTATAGACTTTTGAGAGATCCGCCCTGTCCTTCACCGCGATCTTGTTATGGATTTCAATCTTGCCGCCCTCGTGAGCAGAGAAGGTCCTGTCCATGACCCTGAGCACCCGGATGCCCCTCATCTCTTTTATGGCGTGGGTAATTGCCTTTTCGTGCTCTGCGTCACGGGCATTTATGGTCACATCCCTGATGATCTTGCCCTTTTCGACACGGACGATATCAACAGACCCGAGGTCCCCGCCTGCCAGACTGAGCACAGTTGCAAGCTGGGCGAACATCCCGATACGGTTTTCTATCTCAAGGCGCAGCGTTATACTGTAACTGGGGCTTGGTTGCTGGGTCATGATGTTCCTCCTGATAGCAATAGTATTTTCATTATCCCACAGTTCGTCGTATAATATGTACGATTTTTCCGGCATTACCTGACCGGACCACCCTGGAGAGATTGTGCGGGGAGCGCAATAAGGACAAAGACGTGACGCTTATCAACAACATGGTCGGCAGAAAAATCGTAATGTCCATCACAGGGCTTGCCCTGGTCTCTTTTGTCTTCATACATCTGCTCGGCAATATATCGCTTTTCAGCGGTCCTGATGGCATTAATGCCTATGCAAAGATGCTCCATAGCCTCGGCCCTTTTCTCTGGGCTGTCAGGCTGATAATGGCTGTTGCTCTCGGTCTGCATGTCATTTTCGGAATACAGCTCACCCTGGAGAACCGGGCCGCAAGAGCCGGGAAATATGCGGCCACGAAGCATCTCAGCGCAACAGTGGCAGGCAAAAACATGATATGGACAGGACTGCTCATAGCCCTGTACCTTGGCTACCACCTGCTACATTTCACCGCTCAGGTGATCATGCCGGAGTTTTCTGCGAGCCGGCATCTTGACGCCCTGGGGCGTCCGGATGTCTTCAGCATGGTAATGCACAGCTTCCGGAATATCGGCATCTCGGTCGCATATGTCATGGCTATGGCTGCTCTCGGTCTTCACCTCTCCCACGGCCTGCAGAGCATGTTCCAGACGCTCGGCCTGAACAATGAAAGGACGCAGCCGGCCGTGGTAACAATCGGGGCGGCAGCAGCCCTCGCGCTTTTCCTCGGGTACGCGGCAATTCCCGCGGGTATTATCAGCAATGTGATAGGGAGATAAGCGAATATGCTTCTCGACGGAAAATCCCCTTCAGGTCCTCTTGCAGAGAGATGGGACAGACGCCGGCAGGAGCTGAAGCTCGTGAATCCGGCAAACAAGAGGAGATACAAGATCCTTGTGGTGGGCACCGGCCTTGCGGGTGCTTCTGCAGCGGCAACGCTCGGAGAACTTGGCTATAATGTCGAGGCCTTCTGTTTTCAGGACAGTCCGCGCAGAGGCCACAGTATTGCTGCACAGGGCGGGATCAACGCCGCAAAGAATTACCCGAATGACGGCGACAGCATCTACCGCCTCTTTTACGACACGATCAAGGGCGGAGACTTCAGGGCGCGGGAGTCAAATGTCTACCGCCTTGCCATGCTCAGTAATAACATCATCGATCAATGCGTTGCCCAGGGGGTCCCCTTTGCCCGGGACTATGCAGGGTATCTCGACAACCGCTCCTTTGGCGGCGCCCAGGTCTCGAGGACCTTCTTTGCGCGGGGCCAGACCGGTCAGCAGCTCCTGCTGGGAGCTTACGGGGCCCTCGCACGACAGATTCATGCGGGCACGGTCAGGCTCTATCCCCGGACCGAGATGCTTGATCTGGTTGTCATCAACGGGGAGGCAAAGGGGATAACCGTAAGGGACCTCATAACCGGGGCAATACGGAGCCACGCAGGCGATGCGGTCTGCCTCTGCACCGGCGGATATGCGAATGTCTTTTATCTCTCGACTAACGCCATGGGATCGAATGTGACCGCCGCTTTCCGCGCATACAAGAAGGGGGCTTATTTCGCGAACCCCTGCTTTACGCAGATCCATCCGACCTGCATC
>DKBH01000026.1 GCA_002451165.1 Nitrospiraceae bacterium UBA6905 | reverse complement strand
CATAAGGGAGGCTGTTCTCATGGACATAAAGGCATATGTTCTCGCAAAGGCCGGAGAAGCGCGTGAGGGTGCTCGATCGCTCGCCAAAGCATCTTCACAGCAGAAGAATGACGCGCTTCTGAGCATGGCAGGAGCGATCAGAAAGCGTTCCCGGGAGCTTATGCGGGAAAACGCAAAAGACATAGCCTTTGCCCGCAAAAAAGGGCTCTCCCGCGCCATGATCGACAGGCTCACCCTTACGGAGAAGCGCATCCATGAGATGGTGCAGGGGCTTGCCGAGGTGGCTGCACTCCCCGATCCTGTCGGGGAAGTGATCAGAATGTGGCAGCGCCCGAACGGCATGACCGTCGGCAGAATGCGGGTACCGATCGGTGTGATCGGGATCATCTATGAGTCGCGGCCGAACGTGACGGCTGATGCAACAAGCCTCTGCCTCAAGGCAGGCAATGCGGTAATCTTGCGCGGCGGCTCTGAGGCCGTACACTCGAACAAGGCGATCGTGAAGATTCTTCGTGATGCCGCAAAGCAGCACGGTATCCACCAGGGTGCGATCTCCTTCATCGATCTGGTGGACAGGACCGCGGTCATGGAGATGCTGAAGCTCGAGGGGATCATCGACCTTATCATACCGCGGGGCGGCGAAGGCCTCATACGGACCGTGACCGAAAATTCCCGCATACCGGTGCTCAAACATTACAAGGGTGTCTGCCATGTCTTTGTCGACAGGGACGCTGACCTGCAGATGGCCGAAGACATCTGCTTCAATGCAAAGGTGCAGCGGCCCGGCACCTGCAACGCCATGGAGACCATGCTTGTTGACAAGAAGATCGCCAGGCGCTTTCTGCCGGGAATGATCAAACGCTTCAGGGATGCAGGCGTCGTGATCAAGGGATGCCCTGAAACAAAAAAGATCGTGCCCGCAGTCGAGGCGGCCGCGGATCGGGATTTCTACAATGAGTATCTCGATCTTATTCTGAATGTGAAGGTTGTGAAGGACATGGACGCCGCCATGGACCATATCGCCCGGTACAGTTCGGCGCATTCTGACACGATCGTGACGAAAGATTATACAAGAGGCATGCGGTTCCTGCGGGAGGTGGACTCATCTGCCGTGCTTATCAATGCCTCAACTCGCCTGAACGATGGTTTCCAGTTCGGTCTCGGTGCAGAAATCGGCATTTCAACGGACAAGATCCATGCGCGCGGTCCGATGGGACTTGAGGAACTGACCTGCACAAAGTTCATTGTCCTTGGCAGCGGTCAGCTGCGGGAATGACCAAAATAATCCTTGATGCCGGACTCATGATGCGCGTTAGTGAAAGAGCATTGACCACCGGCACGTTTCATCCTGCATCCTGCAACGTAAGAGCATGAATATCGGCATTTTCGGCGGCACCTTCAATCCCGTTCACTTCGGTCACCTGCGGATTGCTGAAGAAGCCCGTCAGTCTGCTGACCTCGGCAGGATAATATTCATCCCTTCAGGTAATCCACCGCTGAAAACAGACGACATTGCCGCTGCGCGGCACAGGCTTGCGATGACGCGCCTTGCTGTACGGGGAAACCCCTTCTTCGAGGTGCTTGACATCGAATGCAGGAGCAGACACAAATCCTATACGGTACATACCCTGCACAAACTTCGGAAGCTCTATCCGCACGACCGTCTTTTTTTCATGCTTGGCATCGATGCGTTCCTTGATATCCCGGACTGGTACCGACCGGACATGCTGGTGCGTCATACGGACTTCCTTATTCTTTCGCGGCCCGGATGCCGGTTCGCAGACCTTTCCGCCTCTCCCTACCTTTCAACAAAAAAGAGTGTCCTCCGGAGGCTCGATGCGAAGGTCCTGGCATTGCAAACCATGCCGTGTGATGGCAAGAATTCGGTTACCCTGCTGAATGTAACGCCAGTCACGATATCGGCAACAGATATCAGAACCCTCGCAGCACAAGGGAAAAGCATAAAATACCTGTTGCCAGCTGAGGTTGAATCCTATATAATTTTTGAGAACCTGTATGGATACGGCAAAAGAAGGCATAGGGCTATAATGAGGGGATGTCGCTGAAGAGCAGAGACTTGGCCCTCACGGCAGCAGCAGCAGCATACAATAAAAAGGCTCTGGATATTATCATCCTCGAACTCGGCGAACTAACCGTCATTGCCGACTATTTTGTCATCTGTTCCGGCGAAAGCACAACCCAGGTCAGGACGATTGCAGAAGCCATTGAGCAGGACATCGCCCGCATCGGCATCACGCCCGTCGGCAGGGAAGGGATCCGTTTCAGCCATTGGGTATTGCTCGATTACGGAGACGTGATCATACATATCTTTGAGAAAGAGACACGCGCATATTACTGCCTCGAAAAGCTCTGGATGGATGCCAAGGCTATAGAATACCATGAAGATAAACCTGGTGTGGGTGGGAAAGACAAAAGAGCGGTTCATTCTTGAGGGTATACAGAAGTACCTGAAACTCCTGCAGCCCTATGCGGATGTTGTCATAACAGAGATCCGCGAGGAGAAGGTAAAGGACATCAGCAGAATGCTCGGCAAGGAAAGAGAACGCATACAAGGACTCAGGACACCCTATGTTCTTCTTGACGAAAAGGGCGAGACCTGCGATTCGGAAGCCTTCGCCCGCTTTATCGAAAGGCAGGGCATGTCGGCCACCTTTCTTCTCGGTGGAGCCTATGGCGTATCTGATGAGGTGAAGGCAATGGCAACAAAAAAGATCGCACTCTCGGCCATGACCTTTACCCATGAGATGTCCCGTCTCATCCTCCTTGAGCAACTCTACCGGGCCTTTACCATTCTGCAGAAAAAGGGGTATCATCACTGATGGGCAAGTTATCCGTCATCCTCTTCGTGCTCTTTCTTTTTGCACTTTCTCTCTTTTCCTTCGCCAATCACGGCGTGGTCACGGTTGCTGTCCCCTTCGGGCCGGTTTACGAGATCCAGAAATTCGCGCTGATACTGTTCTCGATCGCAATCGGTGCCTTCATAGCTTTCATCTTTTTCGCCATCCGGGACACCAAAAAATTCATCGACAACTGGCAATATCAAAAAAAACAGCGGCAGGAAATAAAAGTCCAGGAACTCTATGGAAAAGCCTTGAATGCCCTCCTCGCAAAGAACGAGGAGGCCGCCCGTGAGGCCCTGGAAGATATCCTCAGAGAAGAGCCTGACCACATCGACACCCTCCTGCGGCTTGGCGACATTGCATCGCTCGATGATGATTTTCAGAAGGCAAACTCCCATTACCAGCGTGCGCGGGAACTCGAGCCCAAACGGATCGAAACGCTCTTTGCGCTCGAACGGCTCATGGAGAAGGCGGGCAGATGGTCGGAAGCTCTGCGGTATCTTGATGAGGCCCTGGACCTTGATGATGCGAACCTCACCGCCATGTACCGGAAGCGGGAGATCCTTGAAAAACAGGGCCGCTGGGACGATGTCGTTTCCCTCCAGAAGGCAATTCTGAAACATGAACATTCTGAAAAGGATAAGAAACGCGAGCAGCAGAACCTTATCGGATTCGAATATGAGTATGGCCGTCACAGCATCGAGAACAATCAGCTGGAAAAGGCGGAAAAGGCCTTCAAGAGCATCCTGAGGACGGATAGGGATTTCATACCTGCAACGCTGGGGATCGCAGAAGTGCTTCTGCAGAAGGGAGAAAGCGAAGAGGCAATCAACGTGCTGGAAAAAAGCTATGAGAGCACAGCTTCAAAGATCGTTCTGGCGCGGCTCGAGGACCTGCTCATCAGTTTAGGTGAACCGTCCCGACTGATCCGTATATACCGGGCCGGCATATCGCGCAGTCCGAATGACCCGGTCACCAAGTTCTTCCTGGGGAAGCTCTTCTACCGGCTTGAGATGATCGATGACGCCTTTGATATGCTCTCCGGCATAGATACCGGCGGCGCATCATATCCTGAGCTCCACATGCTCATGGGTAATCTTACTCTGAGGAAACAACAGCTCGAAAGGGCTGTAGCGGAATTCAAAAAGGCGGCCGATATCAAAACTGCGTTCCGGCTCCCATACTGCTGCAGCCACTGCGGATACCGGGCTGATGATTGGTCTGGTCGCTGCCCTGACTGCAGGAACTGGTCGACCTATCAGTTCAACCTTGACGGCACCTGCAAGAGGTAAGAACGTGCTGTGATCGGTCACGGAAATGCATAATTCCATCATAAAACCCCTTTCTCTCACAAAGCTTACATCCTTTCTCGACAGAGAACTGAAGCTCGCCGAATTCCCCGGAGACGAAAGTGCTAACGGCCTGCAGATTGAGGGAAAAGGAAGCGTTCGGAAGGTCGGCATTGCCGTTGATGCCTGCGACTATGTTTTTCATGCGGCTGCGGAACGGGGGATAGATCTCCTGATCGTACACCATGGTCTCATCTGGGGCGGAATCAGATCCATCCGCGGTGTTATGAAGAAAAGGATCAAGACCCTCCTTGATGCGGATATCTCCCTCTACGCCTGCCACCTGCCCCTTGACTGGCATCCCGCGTACGGCAACAACATCAGGCTTCTGAAGGTTCTCTCAATCAGGAGAATAGGGGAGTTCGGCGAATACCACGGCAAAAAGATCGGCTACTGGGGCAGACTTGCCAATTCCCTTTCCCTGAAGCAGTTCACCAGCCTCGTGGAAAGGGAATTGGACACAAAGGCAACCGTGATTGGTTTCGGCAGGAAGGTGAAGAACATCGGGGTTGTTTCGGGAGGAGGATGGTCTGCCATCTACGATGCGGAAAAGCTCGGTATCGATACGCTTCTTGTCGGTGAACCGGCGCACAGCGCCTTTACCCTTGCGGAGGAGATGCGGGTAAACCTCGTATTCGCCGGTCATTATGCTACCGAGACCCTCGGTGTCAGGGCGGTTGGGGATATGCTGCAGAAGAAGTTCGGACTCCCGACAGAGTTCATAGATCACCCGACAGGTCTCTAAGTGAAGCTTCTCATGTTCTACGCGACGGAATGGTGGTATAAGACCGCCGCAAAGACCCTTGAGACCGCCCCCGACAGGGAGATCGAGGAATCCATGCAAAATGCCGTCGTCATCTTTTTCCACAGTGAAGCTGAGGACGAATCAAGGCCCGACAGCATCCGTGAGAAGTTCGTGAAGAACGTGAAATGGCTGGCAGGCAAGTTCAAGACGAAGAACATCGTGCTCCATTCCTTCAACCATCTTTCTTCGAGCAAATCATCGCCCGCCTCTGCAAAACTCCTGCTAGACGATGTCATGATACGACTCGAACGCACGGGGTACACGGTCATCCAGACGCCCTTCGGCTATTTCAATGAGTTCAGGATACATGTGGCCGGCGATTCCCTGGCAAAGGTCTTCAAAGAATTTTAGCTCGCCAGGGATTTTCTATTACTCCGGGTCGAAAGAGGATAGAATACAATCATGGGCGCTTACGCAGGTGGGAATATTTGTACTGTTTCGGGCAATAAGATGGCCTATTACCGGACCGGGAACGGGGAACCCGTTCTTCTTGTTCACGGCATAACGACCTATTCATTTATCTGGCGGAAGATAATCCCCCTGCTGAAGCCGCATTATGACGTGATCGCGGTTGACCTGCTCGGCTGCGGCGATTCTGACAAACCGCTTGATGTCTCCTATGCGATCAAGGCTCATGCTGAACGCCTTCAGGAATTCGTGGACTGTATCGGCATCGGAAGGTTCCATTTCGTGGGACATGATCTCGGCGGCGGTATAGGCCAGATATTCGCTGTACATCATCCCGGACACCTTCTCGACCTCGCGATGATCAATACCGTTGCGTATGATCTGTGGCCTGTGCAGCTTATCACTGCACTGCGTGCACCGATCATCCGTCAGATCATGATGTCGTCCATGGATCTCGGGCTATTTGAGATTATCGTGCGGCGGGGGATCTACCATAAGGAACGATGTACACCCGAGCTTATGGACCTCTTCATGAAACCGCTGCTCAGACTGGGCGGACGAAAGGCCTTTCTTCATTTTGCAAACTGCCTGGACAACAGGAATCTTCTCGAGATCGAAACACAACTCCGCACGCTTCCCCTGCCTGTGCTTATCATCCGCGGAGAAGCTGACCCGTTCCTCAGCGCCGCTATATCGGAAAAGCTTCACCGGGAAATATCTCATAGCAGGCTAGTCAGAATCCCTACCGGAAGCCATTTCCTTCAGGAGGACGAGCCCGAAGAGATCAGCCGGGCCCTGCTCAGCTTTTTCAAGGGCAGCGTAGTATGACAGAAAC
>DKBH01000110.1 GCA_002451165.1 Nitrospiraceae bacterium UBA6905 | reverse complement strand
CAAGATCACGGAGATGTATCCGGAGATCGCAGACCATGGTATCTCGGTGAGTCTTGATTACAGCGAAGAAAAGCATGCCTATCTCGTGAAGTTCAAGAAAGGTCCTCATGAACTTACGACGCATCTCGACAAAAAGGATGCGGACGCATGCATGGACGGATATGTCTGCGTCTATCTTGGCGTGCAGATCGGGGAGTTTATCAAGAACTTCGAAGAACGGGAAAAAGTAACATAAAGGAGCTGCATGTGAAAAAACCTGTGGTTGATTGGGATACCTGCATCGGCTGTGGTTCATGCGTAGAACTCTGCCCGGCGGTTTTTGAACTGAAAGATGAAAAGGCATATGTAATAGCTGCTGATAAATGCGATACCTGCGACTGCCAGGAAGCAGCTAATATCTGCCCTGTCGAAGCCATTACGATTACGGAAGAGTAGGAGATATCGGACAGAATTCATGTCATGAGTCCCGATAATCGTCACGGGCTTTGAGGTGCGCAGGTTTATTGCTGAGACCGCTTCATGGCGTCTGAGACCGGCATCATTTTCGGCGTGCGGGCAGCGGTAAAATATAGAGGAATGTCTTTTTTAAAGTTTCGGCCCTGTTTTCAGGATGCGAAGGCATTCTGAGCACTTCCCCGTCGTCGAAATGCGCTGATAGTGGTCATGAATCGCTTTTTTCATGTCTTTCTTGTCCCATGAACATATGGGTATATGCATCTTCATCGACATCAGTTCGCTGACCCTGTCCTGGAGTTCCTGAATGCGTTGATCGCGCAGGAAGTCCATTTCCCTTTGTTCTGTTATATCTTCCCCCATACTCAGGGTGCCGACGATCGAGCCGGCGTCATTTTTCAGCACGGTATTGTGCCATCCGATGATCCTTTCCTGTCCAGTTTTTGTTAGCACGACGTTATCAAAATATTCTGCAAGCTCGATTTCTCCGTCCAGCAACTTGTCGAAGACCGTCTTGAGGTCCTCCCGTATCTTGCCGGGAAGAAAGTTGTCAAACCAGTTCTTTCCGATGATGTCCCTTTTTTCATACCCCAGGAGTTCACAGCCTTTCCTGTTTATATAACTGACCCTCTGGTCGGCATCGATGACCACAATAATGCCCCGCACAAGATCAAGAATCTGCGATATTTCCGGTGTGTTTACCGCCACATGTGTCCTTCTGGCCTATCGACGTACTTACCCTTATTCTACAAATCGACAACAGTGTAAACTACAGGATCGTACTTCTAGTCTCCTTGGTTCTCCTTAACCATTGTAACATTCGCTCTCAGAAGCTACATAGCTTTTTTCTGCAGTTCTCCGAAGAACCATCATCGGCACCATGGTAAGAGGGTGACGATTACCGAATAAAACCTTCACTTTTCTAATAAGATGCCTGATTATCGAAGTGCGTGTCGAAGGACTATCCGCCTCGATGACGACGCGTACAACGATTGAGAGGGTCGCTCATGAAAGTCACTGACAAGGAATGGCAATTCTCACTCTCATACGTCACCAAGACAAGAGAAAGCATGGCTAAGATAAAAGAGAAGGATATTATTTCTGGGCATTACATCAGGTTATCGAGATTCTGCGAAGCATCTCTAAGTCGTCAAGCATCTTCCCTACGCCCATGACCACCGCTGTCAGGGGGTTCTCGGCGATGGTAACGGGAAGACCGGTCTTCTGTTTGATGAGCAGGTCAATCCGGCGCAGAAGAGCACCCCCTCCGGCAAGGACAATGCCTTTGTCAACAATATCAGCTGCGATTTCCGGCGGCGTGTTTTCGAGAGCGATCTGAATGGTATCGAGTATGACGTTGATCGGTTCGGACAGGGCCTCGAGTACCTCATCTTCGTTGATCGTTATTGTCTTTGGTATGCCCGATATCAGGTCTCTCCCTTTGATGTCTTTCACCCTCTTCTCTGTATCGACGCTATTGCAGGCCGACCCTATTTCTATCTTTATCTGCTCGGTCGTTGTTTCGCCGATCATCAGATTGTATCTCCTCTTTATATAGGCCATGATCGCCTCATCCATCTTATCGCCGCCCATCCTTACCGCTTTGCTGTAAACCACTCCGTCTATGGAGATGACGGCGACGTCCGTAGTGCCGCCTCCTATGTCCACGATCATGTTACCGGACGGCTCTCCTACGGGGAGCCCCACGCCAATGGCGGCAGCCATCGGCTCCTCAATTAGATAGACCTCTCTTGCGCCCGATGCCTCAGCAGCATCCTTGACCGCCCGCTGCTCTACCTGCGTAATTCCGGAAGGCACCCCGACGATTACCCTCGGTGATACATAACTTCTCCTGTTATGAACCTTCTTAATAAAATACTTGAGCATCTCGCCGGTTGCATCGAAATCCGCTATGACGCCGTCCTTCATAGGCCTGATGGCCATGATATTGGAGGGAGTTTTGCCGAGCATTCTTTTTGCTTCGGCGCCGACCGCTACGGTCTTCTTGTTGTCTTTCTTTATGACGACGACCGAAGGTTCATCGCAGACAATGCCTTTCCCTTTAACGTAGACGAGGGTGTTGGCAGTGCCAAGGTCTATTGCAAGATCATTCGAAAAAAGCCCGAGTATATTATGAAAAAACATGTCACCTCCCCTAATGACTATAACTTTTCAATTACGGTAGTTTTTGCGGCCTCATCCTCGGGATAGCAAGCAGTTCCTATTGCCGAGGAGCAGGATGAATCAACTGTGCTGACAATTAAACAGCGACTTCCACAGAGGCCCGTGGATGCAATGCCGCTATTCCTAAAGCTGACAATAACATTCGTTCACTAAAAGACACTAATCTGTTCACAAAAACTAGTAATCTATTCACTTACTCCTTATCTAATTAATTTTAAAAGGTTTCTTATTCTTCTCCACTCCTTCCATGAGAGTCTTTCTAAAGATTAGACCATCAGGAGTCTTGCCGAGTAGCCCATACTCTAGTTACCGATTGTTAAGAGCCGATTAAGCTTAGATTAAATTTTCTTAATGTGCTCACGGCCTTCTTATTTCAGTAATACGAGATGTCTCATTGGGAGGGACCACGCCGGCTTGCGGTTACTTCGTAACATGCTTCTTTGTTTTTTAGCTGGAGAGGAGTCCGGAATTCGCGAGTCGCTGATTTCTATGCAGACATTGTTCGAAGCTCATATCACACTCGGCCGCACCCTGGAAAACATCTCTTTCTGAACGAAACAAAAGGTGTTGACAATTCTCGACAGACGTTTCCTGCAGGAGGGGAGCTGCACGGCATACTCGTTGTTGAATATACTATCGGAGCGGAATCAGCGAGTCAGAGCTTGCCGGTCTTCCGGTATTCCTCGATGTAGACCTTTATGGCTCTCATGATGAGCCAGTCCAGAGTCACGCTGTTCGCAGCCGAGATCGCCAGCAGCTGGTCAAGCGTCTCTTTTTCTATCCCTGTCGGCGCGGCATTGAACCCTGCCTCCGCTGTGGACTGGGGTACCGGTATCTCAGAGCCGGTCCTTTTCTGATGTTCGCGCTTGAGAAGATCCATGAGCTGATGCATGTCTCCGGAACGGACAGCCTCGATGACGTCTGCAGGAACGCCCGCTTCCCGGGCTGCATCCTCACCTTCTTCGCTTCTATCCGGAGAAGCTTGAGTGCCTGATTGCCTGTCAGGGGCTGGAAATCCCGTCGGTGGCATCATGCCGGTCATGCTCATCATCATCATGGCAAGCTGGCGCGTCTGTTCATTGTCCGGCAGGTTCTCACGCATAAACTCGTCGAGCCGTCCTTCTGCCATGGCCATGGCCATCCGGTCAGCCATTAGCTGATGGGGCAGCCCTCCCTCGTCCTCGTCGCCATGTCTTCTTCCAAAGGGAGTCCTGGGCGGCTTCGGCAGCTGGTTTTCCTTTTCAGACATCATGAACCTCCCTGGGCATAGTAATGGTATCTTAATAATATTGTGCGATGCATGTAAACGGAGGGCCGTTGATTGCCGTTACGCAGCGGCAATCCCATGGCTATAATGCTCCGGTTCCGGATGAACTCTGCTGATGAGCGAGCTATCAAAGATGTCATCGATACCGATCGGTCCCCTGATATATCCGAGGGCTTGCAGTATCTTCACGAAATCCATGGTCGACGCGATATACGCATCGGTCAGTTGGGCGCAGTACTTCGGTGAAACCGCAATGGTCTCACGTACAAAGGAGGCATCTATGAAGCCGACATAGGCCGCAATGTCTCTGGCAGCACTGTCTGCATCGCTCCTGATACGGGCTGTCGCTGTCTCGTGGATGCGCAGGAACTGTTCCACCAGGGGGATGTGGTCACGCAGGAACGTCTTGTCAACGAGAATGCCGTAGCTCGGATTATTCGGCCAGAGGCGAGACGGCGGATAGAGGATATTCCCTCCGGCGTAATGCCTGATGGAAACCGCGAGTGCAGGGGTGCCGCATGCCGCTGCTATCTCGTCCCTCATGATAGCTTCGAGGACCATGTCGGCCCAGGCAAAGTTCCTGATGCTCACTGTCCGTTCAAGGCCCGCCTGCCCGATGCTCTGCCGCAGGATCACATCGTGAATCGAACCCGTGCCCGGTACACCGATCGTCTTGCCGATAAACTGCATGAGGAGATCATCGAGCTGCGCTATCTCCGGAAATCCGCGATAGGCGCTTTTGGCGCAGACGACCGTACCTTCTATATGACCGCCAGCTACGCATACGATCGGCACGCCCCGTTCGATCCCGATAATAGCGGGGGGCAGTCCGACATAGGCGAGGTCGATCTCCTTCTTTTCGAAGGCACCGACGATGGCCGGTCCGGTGCCGAAGAGTTTCCAGGAAATCTCTGCATCAAGAGATGAACAGAGGCTACTATCGGCCATGAGCAGCATAGCGGTATGGTAGAAGGTCGAGAGGTGGCCGATGCGGAGGATCATAGAAATAGGCTACGGCAAAGGCAGTTTGAAGGTCAAGGCGGACTCAGAGCTGATGCCGGCATCTCGATAATTTTTCCAACAGGCAAGTCTGCCCGGCAGAGCAGAATCCCTCGGCTGTCATGATGCTTACCTCGTATCGTCCATCAAGCGGTCAACGCCGGTCTGGCTAACGTCGCAGGTCAGATGCATGAAATAGAGCGGTATGGACAAGGCCACCAGCAGAATGCCCTGTCCCATGATGAGCATGTTAACACCGGCGACGGTTATGAGGTAGAAGGATGTTACCAGCGTGCCGATGATGCTGCCGAAGGTGGAAAGCGCATAAAGGGCACCGATGGTCTTGCCCGAGGTATGAAGGCTGCAGATCATGAGCTTTGCCGTGTAGGGACTCACAATGCCCAGGAAGACCGAAGGCAGCAGGAAGAGGGCGACCGACGCGACCAACGGGCTGAAGCGCACGCCAAGGTCTTTCATGAAGATCCAGTCTGATATCGGACCGCCGTAAAGCGGAAAAGACAGAAAAAGAAGCCCGGGTGCCATTACCATGAGAGCGAGTTTCCTCGATGAGGGATTGATATCTGCCAGTCTTCCGCCGAGATAATATCCCATGGAGAGACCAGCGAGAAAGACGCTTATCAGGCTTCCCCAGACAAAGACAGAGCTGCCGAAGTTTGGGGCGAGCACCCGGCTGCCCAGAATTTCAAATGACATGACAATCGCACCACACATGAAGACTACGAACTTAATCATTTCCCTTCCTCCTTACGGTGCGCCTGATTTCTGATATTGGTAGAGATGAACCGGTGCAAAGTCATCCGTGAGGACCTTTGCGCCGCTCCAGGCGTAGGTTTCGGAAGGCTCATACCGTGATGCGAAATCTGTGAGATCGATATCGAACTTTCGGGCAGCCTGAATTTTGCGGGCTCTCGCTTCTACACTGTCTTTTGCTTTGGCTTCGCTGCCTGATGTCGCAACGAAGATAAAATTGGCAGACTTTTTCCCTTTGAAGAGAACGAGATGTGGGAAAGCCTTCAAATAGGTCATGACCATAGAATCGAAAAACTTGTTTCGGTAGGGCGAGGTGATGTTCGCGACGACAACGCCGTCATCTTTCAGTCTGCTTTTCACCTCATTAAGAAACTCGAGCGTTGTAAGATGAAAGGGAATATAGTCGTTTTGATAGGCATCGAGAATGATCCAATCGTATTTCTTCTTGGCCCTCTTCACGAAGAGCCTTCCATCTTCGACATGGACCTTCATCTTTTCGTTCTCCTTGAAATAGAAAAACTTTTGCGCGACGGTCACCATGTCAGGGTCTATTTCGGCGACGTCAATAGCAGCATCCCTATAGCGCGCTGCAAAGTATTTGGGCATGGCCCCGGCACCCAGGCCGACAAAGAGCACGTCTTTCGGTTCCCTGTCCAGAAAGGCAAGAGACACAAAAATTAACTGCGTGAATTCAAAGAGGAGTTTGTCCGGCGCATCCACGTAAATACCTCCCTGCGTATATTCCCGTTTATGATTCCGGACATACCGTTCCTTTTTTGCGGTATCCTCTATTACCTGGATGTACTGGTACAGGGAATTCTTCTCAAAGAGCATTTTTTCCGACGGCTCGAGGGCTAACCCTTGCTGGGGGAATAACAGCAGACTCACTACGAGGAGACAATATATTTTCAGCATGATGACTCCTTAAAATTCATGTTGCTGGAGCGGCAATGCCACACGGATGGCCCTGGAGATTGATGATGCTCAGGCCGCAGGAGGTGAAAGGCCGGAAAGGCAGTCGCAGGTATTACTTCGGAAGAGGGCTGCCCGTGTAAAGGCTGAACGACTGCATGCATAATATCCGCATAACATCGGCCGAGCTGTTACAGCGCAGAGGGCCGTTCTTAACAGCGTGCTCTTGAGATGCAGATGCAAGACGGCTTCTGTGCTATTTTTCAGAAGATGAAGATGCGGACCGGGCTCGTCGTCAGCGACCAGAATCTCACCCGTTGACGCATCATGGAGCAGAATATGGTCATGTCCTCCCCTGTCGTGAAAATCGCCGGCGTGGTCATGGGTATGATACAGCGGAGCAAGAAAGGTGGCGCCGAGCACAAGAATAAGGCACAGGGTCAAGGGTGCTCCCGATATGTGACGACTCTTACGCGTCATGATGTAGTTTACAAAATCCGTTCTTATTAAGAAACACATTTCTCATAACGTTGACAAGGCCTCTCTGGCGGCTCTTCTGCCTTCGTCAACGGCTGCAACCCAGTGCTGATGTCCGTTCAGTTCGGCATGGGCAAAGGAGATGCTTCCAAAAGGTCTTCGGATGCTGTCCCGGGGCGCTGGTTTCCCCTCGCTGCCGAAATAAAAACCGGGTTGAGGGTTGACATAGGCGTACATCCACCGGTTCAGAATAATGCCTGCAATGTCCGATTCGGCCTTGAATCCGGCATCGGTAAAAAGCTTTTTCATCTGCTGCATAATCTGGCTCTCGAATGCCGCATAGCCTGTTTCGAGGAGACTTTTCCTTCCTTCTTCCCCCTGTTCCTCAATGGGAAGCCCCGGCTGATGAAAGGAAATATAAAACGTGAGAATAGTGGGCTTGTCAGGATGCAGAGGAGGGCGATAATCTCCTATATACATCGGCTTTCGGATATTACAGCCGAAGCCGATCCCGTCAGACCACTTGCAGGCCGTGAACCCCAAACGGTACAGGAATCTCCAGTTGGTGAGTGCTACATTTGCCACCAGTATGGGAGAGACATGGAACTGTGTATAGGCTGCTGCGTGAGCCATTGGTAAGCCGGACACGACTTTTCTGGTAACGCGACTTCCGCAGGCCATGATGGCGCTGCCGGCTCTCACACGGTAAAGTTTCCCGTCACGCAGATACATAATCGCTACCCTCTTGCCCGGAGCAGGACTGTCCTTTTGTTCGACATGGACGACAGAGGCATTCATTCTTAAACGTACCTTGTTGCTGTTGCTGTCCAGCTCAGAAAAGCGCACGCGGCCATTGTGTATATCGGCAAAACTCTTGCGGCCTTCGATGGCGTCAGGGATCAGGGTCTTGATGAAATAACGGGAAAAACCGTCGTTGCCGCCCGGAAACGAATGCCAGTGGCTGTTTTTGAGTGAACGATGTCCCTGGAATTCGGGGAAGCCCGGCATGGAGACCTGGAGCGCTGCATAGGCACTGATGACATCGCAGCCAAGACCGACCACGCTGGCAAGCACGGGATGGGCATAGCGCGTAATTTCCGAATCCAGGTTCAGTATGTTTTCGAGGTAGTGCTGATAGGTCATGGTATCGAGCCAGCGGGCATAATCACTGCCGTCATAAGGACGCTCCCTGATATTCCGCCACCGGAGGAAATCCTTTCGGGTTTTTTCAGTATAGGGTGTTCCTGCAAGATTTTCGCCCCAGAAACCTGCAACCCACCTGCCCGGATCATCTTTTCCCTGCCCGGCATAATAGTGACCGATGCTCTTTGAATCGAACCAGAGCCGGTAGCCGAAGTTTGTGGTATCAAAGTCCAGCGGTTTCAGACCGGACGATAATTCGCCGTATTCAAACTCTGTCGGTATTCCCAGGTCACGGTATATGTCGTATCCGGGTATGCCAGGGCGGTCTATGACACCAAAAGCGTTCGAGGCCTGTGGGCCGATCAGTCGCTCACCCAGCACCAGAAACTCATTTCTTTTTGCGGCGCCGCCAAAGATCGGGTGGTTTTCAAGGATAAGGCATTTTGAATGTTTGGGAGAGGATTTTAGAAATTCGTATGCAGCTCCCAATCCGCTCAACCCTCCGCCGACTATGACGAGATCATATGATTCATCGGTTTCAATTATTTCGCTGCGCTGCGAGAGAACGTTCCCTTTTTCTATCGTCTGAAATGCGCTGATGACCGCATTCGTATTGCCATTCGACGATGCATAGTCACCGATGCCACCGAAGCCGTAGCCTGAGGAAGATTGTGCGAACAATCTCATGGGAGCCGGCATCTCGAGAAGCAGAGCCCCGGTGCCGAGGAGTATGCCGTTAAGGAAATCTCTTCGGGTAATGTTCATGTCTTATTCAATTATAGCAGGTTGCAAATCATCACTTCGTACCGCATCCTTGAACCGTCGTTAATTCTTCCGTCGAGCCGACAGAGAAAAAATAAGTGCTGAGATGCCGAGGACAAGAGATGCGCTGAGAAAGGCCTTTGGATAGCCGAAATGCATGGCCGTCACGCCGGAAATAACCGGGCCGGTAGTATGGCCGATGTCCATGACCGAGCCGAGCACGCCCATGGCCGAGCCGTATGTTTCTCTCTTTGATAGGTCGGCGATATAGGCAGCAGTTGCAGACGTTACCACCGCGAGGCTGAATCCGAAGAGTATGCTGATGACCAGGAGCGGGAGAAACGTTGCGAACAGGGCGAGGCCGGCGACGGCGCAACCCCCGAGCATTGCTCCGACAATGATCTGCGGTCTTCTGCCATGGCGGTCCGAGAATTTTCCCATGAGCGGTTTTGTGAGCGCAAGCACGACCACCTGTGATGACAGGAATATCCCGATGCCGTATGCGCTAATCTGCTGCTCGTGAGCGTACACGGGGAGAAATGTCTCGAATGTGCCATAGGCAAACAGGACAGCGGCCTCGACGAACGCCGTTGCCATGATCGAACGGTTCGCGAGGACGGACCTGAATGCGACGAAGGTTTCATGCCAGGGCCTATGGTGACCGAAGACTCGGCTGTCTGGCGGAATCCTGAGCGCATAGAAAAAGGCGGCAGCACCGCCCAGTCCGCAGACCAAATAGACCGTTCGGAAGCCGAGAACAGGGGCTGTGGCGAACGCACCCAAGAGGGCCCCGCCAGCTGCCGGTGCGAGAAACCTGCCGAGGAGTGTAGCAGCGGAAAACCACCCCATGTGTTCCCCCCGCTCTTTTTGGAAGAGGTCCGAAATGAGCGCCATCGAGACGGGAATAAAAAGGGCCGTTGCAAAACCATGGTAGAACCTGACGAGCGCAAGCTGCCAGATGTTGGTAATGAAGAGGTAGAGGAAGGGAGCCGAGGCAAAAACGACAGACGCGATCATAAGCATCCTCTTCCTGCCCCAGCGGTCGGAGAGCATGCCGGCCGGGACGCTTGCGACTATACCGGTAAACGCCGAGAGGGCAGCAACCATACCGATGCCTGCCGGGCCCGCGCCGAGATGTTGAGCAAATAGCGGCAGCGCAGGACTCTTCGAGATCGTTGAGCTGAAGATGGCAAGGAATCCGGTTATGCAGAGTATGGCAAAGGGGGTCATGGATCACGCATCAGATGGCGGCAGGACGAGGGAAAAGACGGTGGCGTATCCTCAGACTCTGCCCAACCCTTTTTCCCATAGCTATTTATTCATCAGCCCCTGGATCTCCCTATGGTAGCCCAGATAACGGGCGAGCGTCAGGGGGTTCTTTCCGTATTTCGGGATCGTTTTGAGGATCTCCTCAAAGCGCTCTTCGGCTTCACGCTCATCACGCAGTTCGACAATGCCGTCCATGATGATGTCGACGAGACGGTCTGCATAGATCACGATCCTCTCCTCAAGCCTCCGAAGTGTATAGTCCCTGCCCGGCAGGTTCAGCTCGAGCGCCTCGGATTCGCTCAATCCACCGCGGCTATGCTTCTCCATGATGTCCGTGATCTCTGCCGGCAGACCCAGCTCTCGACCGATTTCAGCACCGACCCTGCCATGATCCATTTCACGCGTCTTCGCCTTGCCGATGTCATGGAACAGGGCGCCCCGGCCAACCAGTTCGTGGTCAATTTCAACAGCGGTCCGAGCCGCGATCTCCAGTGCTTTCTCAGCGACCTTTAAGCAGTGGCGTACATCCGCCTCGGATACCCCGGCCTTGCGCAGAATTTCAACGTCTGTTTTTGATGTGGTATAGGGCATGCGGGGATCTCCTATTTCACGCCGAAATACGCAAGGGTTTCGGCGATCGATTTTTCAAAGTCCTGCTGGAGGTGATGGACCTTCGCCTTCACGTCATCATGAAGATGCCGTATATATTCCTGGAGTCCTTCCTTTCCGTACTGTTCCTCGATTACCTTCCCAAACTCATACATCCGGGTGATGTCGTGCCGTTCGGCCTTCTTTTCAGGGTCCTTATCGAGCCATTCATGGATATTCCGAAAGTCTTTCCCTGTCCTTGCTTCACTTTCTTGTACATGTTTTTCTATGGGTGGCATGCTTGCAGTCTCCTTGTATCAAGGTGATTTTGATGCATACAGCATCTCGAATACGGCTATGCCCTTTTCGAGGGCATCCATGTCATTCTGTGCAGTTTTTCTGATGCCTGAGAGGATATCTTCAATGCCTTTCCCTTCAGGCGTCTTGTATTTATCGTCCTTGACGTCAAGATCATGGACGATCTCGGCCATTTTTTTGAGAGCCCCGTCTTTGAGGCCGAAGGACTTGATAATGACCTCGAAGGTGCACAGGTCACCGCTGTGGGTGAATGCCCCGCCCCGGACATCGAAAGCTACGGAATCCCCGGGCATCGTTTCTAATGCCTGTTCGTCGGCAAAAGCAAAAACAGCATGCTCATCGATAAACCTCCTGATGAGCCAGGCAGACGCCATCCTGTCAATGAACGGCCTTTTTCTCGTTACCCATACTTTGGCCTGATAGTCAATGGCTCTCTTCGTAGCTATTGCTGCGGGCGTCTCTTTTGCGGAGCCAGCGCCTGAAAGGGTAGTGATAACAGCATCTGTCTGCCTTATCTTCTCGCGTAAGGATGCCCCCTCCGAGGACGAAAAGAAATCAATCTTCTCTATATCTTCAAAGTCCCTCCGAATCCTCTTGAAACGATCTGATATACCCTTAACATTCTGGGCCTTTGCGCCTTTCTGTATGCTGCTTAACCTTCTTTCAAGGTCCTCCAGAGCCTTTCCTGTATTTTGATAGTCATCGGCTCTCTGCTTGTTGAAGAGTGCAATGACCTCTTCGTCCTTCATGGTATCTATCTTGTCCGTGCTCACCACTGCCGCCTCACCTTTCATGGCCGCTATTTCAGCGACAAGCCATTGAAGTAACTCATAATGCTCTTCGGTAAAAGGAAGGATATATACCGCTCCCTTCAGCTGCACGGCGCCTGCCTTATTCAGTTTTCTCCAGACCTTCACCCTGTTGCTTACCGGCCTGGAGGGGACGGTGTAGAAGAAGATAAGCCATCTTGAGCCTCCTTGTTCTTTCTTTTGCACCGATTATGTACTCCGCATGCAGCAGCAAACATCGCCGCAATGCTCCGAGGAGTGGTGTTCACCTCCTGAACTGCTGTCCATGATCTTTCTTGCATAGGCAAGTTCCCCTGCCTCTGCAAAAGCTATGGCCGTAAAGACCGTCTCTATTGTCATTTCAGTACATCTTTCCGGTATCTTATGGCCTGCTCTTACTTCCTCCTGAACAGAGGGTATGTCCAAGAAGTCCTCCTTCCGCTTCAAGCCCGATCTGTTCATTTCTCTGTTCTCCCTTCATTGTATATGTAACTTATGATTCAAAAGTAACATGTGTTACATATATTGTCAAGCAAAAGAATGAAGGCAAGCCCTTTGAGAGCATAAAAAAGGGGCCGGGGATATTCCCGGCCCTAATGATATGGAGGGGTTTGAGAGGGTATTACTGAACGGTAAATTTGGCGGTTACGGCTTTTGCTACGGTGACCCCAGCAGCCTTGAGTACAACCTTTACCCTGGCCTTAGTCTTTGTTTTTGACACTGCAGGAACATTCCAGCTGAAGCTGGACGCCCCTAAATTTGGAGTACCCTGCGCAGTCTTCCAGGTCCTCCCGTTGTTCAAGGTGTACTTAACCACTAATTGGTCAGGAGGGACTGCCGTACCATTGGCTGTCCAGGTTATGGTGTACGGAGCATTCTGGGGAACTACCTCGGCAGCAGCCGGCGCTGTAATGGTCAGCACATCAACGGAGAAGGTCCCCGATTTTTTAGCTCCAAGCTTACCACCACTGCTGTCATAGGCAATGACCTTGATGATAGCATTAGAGATGTTCTTTTTGATGGTATTAGGAACATCCCAGCTCGTGGTCGTGTCATTCACGCTTGTTGCCAGGGTTGACCAGGTAACCCCGCCATCGATGGAAACCTTGACCTTATAGGACGCTGCGCCGTCCGCGGCTGTCCAGGTGACGGCATAGGGTGCGCCGGTGGGGACTGATTCGCCTGCAGCAGGCTTCGTTACGTCAAAGGATGCGGGCGGCGGGCCGGCAAGCTGATCGTAGAGGAGATCCCCGTCATTGTCGAGACCGAGGCCGTCAGAGGTATAGTTTTCTTTACCATCAGTATTGAGAGCATTGGTTATATTTACGCCGGCCTTGCCATAATAGGGGGGATTATTGCTTTCCGGCAACGGCGTCGGATCGCCGGTATGGCAGCTGGCGCAAACCGTTACACCCTTCCCCGCATGGTGTTTCCTGAGACCCGCACCGCTGACTCCAACTATTCCCCCGTAATCATTGCCATGGCATCCGATACAACCAAGACCCGGGAGAGATCCATTGCCGTCCGAACTGCCCGTGAAGGTCGAGCCTGAATTCGGGGTGCCTGTGTGGCATGCTTCACAAACGCCAGCAAGCATCTGGTTTCTGTGAACATCATGTTTATTCGTTGGCCACGTGTTACCTGGCTTTGTACTTGTTGTGCCACTGCGAAATGCACCATGACATCCGTCGCATCCGTCTATATAACGGTTATACGCAAAACTGTCCGTTGTCCATGCAGCAAAAACCGCAAAAACTACCAGTACTCCCAGAAAGAAAAGCATCCCTTTCTTCATTGTTGTCTCCTTTTTACTTGAAATGTGCATTTCGTAATGCAGGACCTCATAATATGCCTTCTTGCTGAATTATATGCTTTCATTCTGTATTTATTATGAAAATTGGATTAAATTCGCTTCATGAAGAGAAGAGAAACCGCCTGGCGGGACGGCCGGAGATGACCGAGGTGTGAAGCCCTCACGGAGATAGTGAACAGGTCGTGCTTAAAGGTTTTTCCTCTCCCAGGCAAGGGCTCTTTCATACTTGGCGAACTGACGTTCCCGCATGCGGAAC
>DKBH01000046.1 GCA_002451165.1 Nitrospiraceae bacterium UBA6905 | reverse complement strand
GCCATGGGACAAATCCTCGGCTTTATGGGAAGGTGGATTTACATCATCCTGGCTGCCATTGCGGTTCTGATGGGGCTCCAGCTCATGGGAATCATATCAATTCCCCTGCCATTCCAAAAAACACGGCAGGTTAACGCAACGGGCCTTGCAGGGGCATTCCTGCTCGGTATGTTGACCGGCACGGTATCCTCTCCCTGCGCAACGCCGGTACTGGCGGTTATCCTGGCCTATGTCTCGACGCAGGGAGATATGCTGTATGGCGGATCGCTGCTCTTTGTCTATGCGCTTGGCCATTGTGCATTGATATTCGTCGCAGGTCTCTCCGCAGGACTCACCGAAAGCGTCATCAGCTCGCGAGGCATGAAGAACTTCGCTTTTTGGTCAAGGCGCTTCAGCGGAGCGGTCCTGCTTGTTGCCGGGCTGTATTTTGGAATAATTAATCTTTGACAGGAGGCACCGGATGATGCATGAAAGTATAGCTTTCGATCAGGAGTTTCTGGATATCTATGAGAGCTTCAGCGAAAAAATACGGCGCTATCTGGCCCGGATTGTCGGTGAAACCGAAGCCGAAGACCTCGCACAGGAAGTTTTCATAAAAGTCAGCCACGGGCTGAAAGATTTCAGGAGAGAAGCGAGCCTGTCAACATGGATTTATAGAATTGCAACGAACACGGCACGGGACAGGTTGCGCACGCTCTCTCTACAGAAAGAGGCTCCGGATATTCGGCAGGGAAACGACGAAGGAGCTGCCGTGGAGGATTATTTATTGACAGTAGACCATAAACCTTCTCTTGAGGCATCCCTGATACAAAAGGAAATGAGTGAATGCATCCGGGGTGTTGTGGAAGGGCTGCGGGAAAACTATCGGACTGTTCTGGTGCTGAGTGATTTTGAGGATATGACCAATGCTGAGATTGCCGGTATCCTCGGCATATCGTTCGATACCGTAAAGATCAGGCTGCACCGGGCTAGGACTGCCCTCAGAAAGCAACTGGATGCGAAATGCAGCCTCTATCGTGATGAGCGCAATGAACTTGCCTGCGAACGGACGTCCTCTTCTCTCAGATTTCAAAAAAAATAGGTGTATCTTTTCCCGCCCCTTCTCCGTCTATAGGATCAAAAGGAGGTGATATACCATGAAGCTTGATGCCCGTATTACAGAATTGATAGCGATCGGGTCATCTGTGACGGCGAACTGTCAGCCGTGCCTGCAATATCATGTTGATAAGGCCCGGGAAAGCGGGGCCAGCGACCCCGATATTGCACAGGCAATTGCAGTTGCAAAGATGGTCAGAAAAGGCGCGGCAGCAAAGATGGACAACTTTGCTGCAACTATGAACAGCCCTGCGCCTGTTGATGCCGGCGCATTGATGGGCGGATGTGGCTGTAGCTGATGCAACAGTCATGAGCTGACTTTAGCAAGGCGTTGCGCATGGACTGCTGCGGCAACGGCACCCACGTCAACGCCTTGCTATGGTGAGGGAATAATAATGTCCACAGACATCTGTCCTTTATTCCAATCGGATAGGCAGTTTACAGGTCTCTTGATAAAACCCGGGAATATGCAGAAAATGCTATTCTGGCAAAGAAAAGAGCTGAAGGGCTACGAAGGTATGCGCGAGCTGGCGACAGGGGACGAAGAGTTCAGAGATGTGATCGATAAGATGATACAATACTCTCAGGAGAAGAAATATATTTCTTAGGACATATCGTATGATATTGACCCGACTCCACATAAGATCGGCATGTTGTAGGAAATGATACCGCTGCTTGATATAGAGAACCTCGCTTTTCATATAGGCGATAAAAGAATACTTGATGATCTCTGTCTCACCATACATGATTCCGAGATCCACGCCCTCCTCGGTACTAACGGCACAGGAAAAAGCACGCTTGCATATCTCGTGATGGGTTGTGAGGGGTACCAACCTTCAGGTGGAGGGATACGCTTCAAAGGACAGGCCATCGACAACCTCACGATGCATGAGCGGGCAAAACTCGGCATTACCATGGCCTGGCAGGAGCCGGTAAGGTTCGAGGGAATTTCGGTCAGAGATTATCTTACGCTGAAACACAAGGAGCGAGATCCCTCCCTGTACATCGAAATGGTAGGCCTTTCACCCGAGCTGTATCTCAGCAGGATGGTTGACAGGTGTCTGAGTGGAGGAGAGCGGAAACGTATAGAGCTGGCATCGGTTCTGGCGCTCCGCCCGAAGCTTGCGGTCCTCGACGAGCCTGATTCCGGGATCGACATGCTCTCGACGCAGGATATCATACATGTCATCAGCCTGTTCAAACAGGGAGGCTCGGCAGTGCTGCTCATAACCCACCGGGAAGAGATAGCGTTAATCGCGGACACCGCATCCCAGCTCTGCAGGGGCGGCATAGTCTGTTCAGGGAATCCCCGAGAAGTGGCTGACTATTATAAGTCCAAGAAATGCCTCGCCTGTGTCGGGGAGGTCTGTGATGCGTGAACTGCATGATCTCATGGAAGCCCTGGGCGATGCCGGCGGCGACAAGACCATCCTTGAAAACGATGAGATCGCGCATCTGGTGGCGAGCGGCCATAAACTTCTGAGCATGAAAAGCGTTGAAGGCCTTGAAGTCGAGGCAAGGGAGACGCTGACCGGAATAAGCGCTAAGGTTACGGTGAAAGAAGGCATAAAGATAAAGAACCCTGTGCATCTCTGCTTCGGGATCCCTCACAAAAAGGGGACGCAGCAGATCAAGATGCAGGTGAAGCTCGATAAGGATGCTTCAGCCCATTTCATCGCCCACTGCATCTTTCCGAAGGCGGAAAAAGTGCGGCATATCATGGATGCAACCGTTGAGATTGGTGAAAATGCCGAGATGAAATACTCAGAAACCCATTATCACGGACTGTACGGCGGGATCGAGGTCCTCCCGAAGTCCGTTGTAAAGGTCAACAGGAACGGGAGATACTTTTCGGAATTCATTCTGATCGGCGGCAGGGTTGGGACTCTTGCTATCGATTATGCTGTGGCGGCAGAAGAAGATGCTGTTGCAGAGTTGACGGCAAAAGTATTCGGCCACGGAAATGATGTCATCAGCATTAGGGAGCGGGTGACGCTCGCGGGCGAGAATGCACGGGGGCTGATAAAGACGAGGGTCGCCCTTGAAGATGAGGCGACTGCCGAAGTCACCGGCATAACCGAAGGCAATGCAGCAGGTGCGCGCGGCCATGTAGACTGCCTCGAAATCGTAAAGGACAGCGCAGTCGCAAAGGCGATCCCGATCATCAATGTTACGAATCCGTTGGCAAAGGTCACGCACGAGGCAGCCATAGGAAGCGTTGATAAACGGCAGCTCGAGACACTTATGGCGCATGGGCTGACATCGGAAGAGGCAGTCGACATAATTGTCCGTGGCGTGCTCAGATGATGCATGGCAAACCGTCAACGCGAATATATCGGCAAAGGAAAGCGTTTCCTACCGAAAAGACATCTCCCTGATCCTGGCAACGATTCTCACGACCTCGTCCCTCATTTGCTCTTTGACTGCCCCTTCTTCCTGATACGCTTCGTCCCGCAGCCTCCGGTTCCTGAATCCCTCAAGAGGATATTGTGCGAGGACTGCCTCCGGAATTTCGTCCGGGAGCTCGACGTTATTCATGACCGCCCAGGCGAGGGTCCATGCCCTGGCCACATTCGTGATCTCGTAGCCGCCTCCGCCGAGGGCTACGAGCCGGGGCGAGAGCTCTTTCATCTTTCTGATCACGTCGCAAAAACCGTTTGTCGTGAAATTCAGATGGGCAAGGGGGTCGGTGCGGAACGTGTCCACGCCGAGCTGGCCTACGACGATGTCCGGTCTGAAACGCTCGATTAGTTGAGGAACGACCTCGTTGAAGGCATATACAAAAAGCTCGTCGTCAGAAGAAGGGGGAAGGGGAATGTTCACGGCATAGCCTTCCCCTGGTCCTGCGCCGGTCTCGGCCGTGAAACCAGTTCCGGGGAAGAGGTATTGGCCGGATTCGTGGAGTGATATCGTCAGCACCTGGTCGGTATGGTAAAAGGCCTCCTGCACACCGTCACCGTGATGCGCATCGATATCGATATAGGCGATCCTTCTGCCTTTTTTTAGAAGGTCGGCGATGACGATTACCGGGTCATTGATATAGCAGAAGCCGGAAGCGCGGGAGGCGAGGGCATGGTGGAGGCCGCCCGAGATATTGAAGGCGATGGAGACCTCTCCGCTGTCAACCAGTGCAGCGGCCTGAAGAGATGCGCCGGTCACGAGCCTCGACCATGCGAAGACGCCCGCAAATACCGGGTTGTCTCCAACGCCGAGGCCGTATCGCTCCTCACCGGGTATTTCGAGGCCGCTGTTTACAGCCTTCAGAACATCCAGGTAATCACGCGTGTGATACAAGAGCAGGTCTTCTTCCGTCGACGGTTTCGCTTCGACAATGCATACATCTGGAAGAGCGAGAAGCCCGTACGCCCGTATCAGCTCGTACGTCAGCTTTAGCCGGAAGGGCTTAAGTGGATGCGCCGGACCATAGTTATACTTCGCGAAGTCGTCTGAATAGATAAAGGCTGTCTTCATGCTTCTTCAGATTATAGAAAGGCATGGGAGAGCATGGTAGGCAGCGGGCCATTCTTTCTTCTCCGGCGGGATCACGAGCCGGAAGCTTTTCTCATCTTCGCCGGGAACCGTTCTATCCGGCGAAGGGATTTTCACTTCGACACCAGAATGAGGAGAAGCTTGCTCTAGCCGTGAGAGACGCCTACCCCCCCTTTGAACGAACAGGAGCTTAATGTACGGTAGCACGACAGGCTATACCTTCTTCATAGACCGCATGACATACTCTCACCCCGGGAGTTTTGCAGCGAGTACCTCGACCTTCTCGATAACCGGCGGCTGCGCCAGCAGTTCAGATGCCTTTGCCATAAGCGCAGCAGCCACACGGCCGGAGAGGTGAGCCTGACGACCTGCCTCGTCAGGGAAGGCATCGAAGATTCCGAAGGTCGACGGACCGAGGCGAATCGCGAACCAGGCGATCGTTGCCGGCTCTTCCATGACAATTGCACGACCTCCGCGAAGAAAGTCTTCTACATCGGCCTCCTTTCCGGGCTTAACTTCCAGGCGAACTAACAGAGCTGTCTTAACCATGACGTCCTCCTTGCTCAAGAGACTAGGATCTTTTCTCCCCTGCGTATTCCTTTACATACATGCTATCGCCTTTTGTCATCATCGTCAATGGATCATCCACTCTCGGACCGGTCTCGAAAAATCAATTAACGGTTCTCGTCCATGAATGTCTCCAGAATCAGGGGAGTGGCAGAGGATGGCAATAGGCATGGTAAAGGAGCTTATTTCCTTGATAATATACATTATGCGTAAGTTCGAGCCGTTCATGTTGCGTGCACGCCCTGTACAGCAGATGCACAAGATCAGCAGCCTTCTGAAATGTCTCCTGTTCATGGCCGCAGCTGCGGTATTTCTTTCTCTCGGTTCCGCCTCGGCTGTCGAAAGGACCCAGCAAGGCGAAGAGATCCTGCGGAGCATGTATTACAGGAACATGGCCAAATTGGAGACCAACAGCTTCGGCCTTCCTCTTTTCCTGGAGTCTTTAGAGCGGGACGACAAGGTACAGGTGGATGTCTACGGGATCTTTTATTATCCCTTCCACAGCTTAGTCGGTACGCTCAGGATGCCGGGAACCTGGTGCGAGATCGTATCCCTCCATCCCAATATCAAGGCCTGCATCAGCAGGGATATGCCATCAGCCGAACTGCTCACTTTCTACATCGGCCGTAAAGACTATCAGACGCCGGAAGAGGCGCGGCAGGTTGTTTACCAGTTCTGGAACATTGAACAGCAGCAGGGGTATCTGGATATCGTGCTCAGTGCCGAAGCAGGCCCCTTCGGCACGAGGGACCACAGGTTGAGGTTTGAGGCTATGCCACTTGACGGGGAAAGGACTTTTGTCCACGTCAGTTATACCTACGGTGACAGTGCGGCACTTCGTCTCGCCGTTAAGTTCTATTTTGCGACGCTGGGGCGGGGCAAGGTGGGGTTTACGGTAATAGGGACAGACAGCAACGGCAATCCGGTCTTTATCGATGGGCCCCGCGGAGCGATCGAGCGAAACGCTGTGCGGTACTATTTTGCGATCCAGTCCTATTTGGATACGCTGCACTATCCTGAAAAAAACCGTTTCACCATGAGGATCAGCTCGTGGTACGATCTTACGACCCGCTTCAGGAGACAGCTTTTTGAACTGGACAAGAACGACTACCTCACCGTCAAGACAAAAGAGCACCTGCGACAGACGGCACTTCAGTCCGCAGCGCCTTAGATCGCGCGCGGTTTAACCTAAGACAAGAGCATGTCGCTGTATCATGCCTCGGTTATCCAGCCCATGCCGCGGCTGGCGGCCCCTTTCTTCATTACAGCTAAGAAGGTCGACCGCAATGCATCGCTCATCAAGGCCCGCTTCACCGGGGAGAGGCGGAGAAATCCGCCCACCAAGCCCCGCATAAATTTATGCGTCGCCTTTCGGGGGTCATCAAAAAGCTGGTTCTGGAGGCTCCCCCGTTCGAGGCATTGGAGCAGAATGCGTTCGAAGGTCGTCTCGGGCGTGATGATCCTCTTCTTTCTGCGCACAAGGGACAATGCCCCGCTCCTGCATCGCAGCGCACAAACGCCGCAGCCGAGGCAGACGGCTGCATCGGTCACGGGCTCCTTCTTGCTCTTCGCCCCGGATTTCTCAGCTTCGACCATGGTCCTGGCATCTATGGGGCAGGCCCGGCTGCACCGGCCGCACCCTGTGCAAATTTCCGGATCGGTTTCCGGAAGAAAGCTGGAGGTAATAACGACATTGGTGTAGCCCGTTATCTTCATGCCGACGAGAAGATGGCAGCAATCGCCGCAACAGTGGCAAAGGTAGGAGGGGTTTTTCCGGACATTATCGACGTTGAGCACCAAGCCGAGTTCCTTCGAGCGCGCTACATTGTCTTGCATTGCAGCCTTTGAGATTTTTTTCGCAAAGCCGTGCCGAAGGAGAAGCTCTGCCGCCGTGCCGAAGGAGGAGCAGGTCTCGAGTGGAACCGTGCAGGTCTTCGTACCCGCATGTGTTGTCGTATGCCTGCAAGAGCAGGTGCCGATCGCAAAGATGCTCTGCTCCTCGATGATGGCTGACGCCTGTTCATAATCTAGAATTTCGACGTACTTTTCCTGATCGATCATCTCTTCGTGCAGGATGGTCCTCATGATGCCGATCTTCTCCCCATGACTGCAGTTCGCTGCGATAAAATCGGGCTGCCCGATCATGTAATCATGAAAAAGCCTGCTGATCTTCGGCCAGTCCTGATCCGGCGCAGTTCTCATCATGGTCAGCTCGAATATCCCTATCACAAAGGGGGACGGCGTATAGTGAAAGGAATCAGCCAGCCACAGGTCCAAGACCAGACCCTTCGCGCAGAGCTTATCCAACAGATTGCCGAGCTGTACCTCGGTGAAGCCGGTTAAGGACTTCAGTCGTTCGAAGGTTATGAGGCCGAAGGGCATCCGTACGACAAGGTCTGCCTCATCCGGGGTATAGAGTTCTTTAAGAAGGGCATGGAAGGTCTCGTTCCAGGGTGTGCGAAAGGAGAGGCTGTCTATCTTTGCGCCGAGCTCTCTGTAGATCTCTTTTCCGCCGGCATGTCCCATAGGGCGTCATCCTTCAGGTCGTATTCAACTTGGTTACTAAGAGTATAGCGGAATTACCGTGAGGGGGCAATGTGTCGGCAACGGTGCGGTGATGCTCCTCCGGCGTTTCTCATAAGTTCTTGTCTTATACACCGTGAGGCATTATCATTAAATAACTTGCTGTACAGTACGGACATTCTTAGATACTCGGAGGTTAGGAGGCATGAGTAAAAACAAGGTCGTGGCCATACTAATTATCATTGCCGGTACAATCGCGTTGGTGTACGGTCAGTTCACCTACACGAAGGGGACACATGAAGCGAAGTTCGGTCCGTTCGAGATTCGCGTCAAAGAGAAGGAAACCGTGAATATTCCGACCTGGGCAGGGGTCGGTGCGATCGCCGCCGGTGTTATCCTTCTCCTTAAGGACAAGAAGTGATCGGTTGTGTCAGTTGCCTATGCAGATACAGCGGACCGAGGGGCTGTATCCGGTTTTTTTTCCGCGGAGCTGTCTGAGATGACAGCCGTTATCTTCATCACTCTGGTTACCAGAGGGTTATAGCTGGCAGCGCATTCGTATTGTGGTGCGCTGTTAAGGAGCAGGTCTCTATGCAATGCTCACAGTGCGGCAGAGATTTCAACCGGGAGGATATGACCGGACCGGTTGCCTCCATCTCAGGAAGCATCTTGGGAGACGAATGCATCGAGTCATATTATTATTGTGACTGTTGCGGGGTTTATACGGTTCAGGTCTTCTGGGACCTGTTCTCCGGAGAGGAATCCTCCTCGCTACATGGACCGATATTGAAGGCAAAAGGCGATGCGGCAGTTGCATTGATCAGGCAATGCTCCATGCCGTGGAACAAAAAATGCCGATGCAGCGCACATCTATTGTATTTCAAAGACTCTGCACTAGACTGAACATGGCATCCCAACTATTTCAAAGATAAAAGGAGAAACAGGTGTGGTTATTACGAAGAATAAGAGGCTGGAAAATGCTTTTGCCCTGATCTGTGCCATGGTTTTTTTGTGGGGGACGGCCGGTCAGGGTTCTTCTCTGATTGCTGCCGAAATAAAACACAAAGGGGGCCTGGCGACGGCATCCCCGGAAAGGTCGGCAACAGCCGGCATAGCATCAGGCTATATTTCCCTCAACGGGAAAAGGCTCTACGTACACTACGCCTATGCCATGGCACAGCCGAATGCCTTTGACGATAAGAAGCTGGATATCGCTGTTTTAGTGACGGAAAAACCCCTTTCCGCAAACGAGCTCAAGGACGCGCAACGTCTTGAATATGTTGTACATAAGAAACGCAACTATGCATTATTTAAGATTAATGATCAAGGCAAGCCGATCTATGAAGTTATCGAACATCCGGTGCTGGAAGATACCCGCTTGATAATGTCCGGGACGACGGTGGCGCAGTTTGTTGCCGATGTCCTCAGTAAGGACCGCATACAAGGTTCATTTAGGACTGGGGCGAAAAAAGATTTCAGCGTATACACGTATGAGATCAATGTGAGCTTCAATGCGCAGATTGAGAAGGCAAAGCTGCCGGAGCCTCTGCCGGATGCCGAGACCGGCAAGGCGCTCCCGCCGGATGGCGGGGACCCTGCAAAGGCATATTTTGCCTATCGCTTGGCTATTGAGCAAAAAGATGTTGCCGCATTCCGCAGACTTTCTCAGCCGCCCACGAACATTGAGATGCCTGACGCTGAAATGAAAGAAAGCCTGGAATTCATGGCATCACTCGTTCTTAAGGATCCGAAGGTCATCAAGGGCTATATCAACACCGCAGGGGACAGGTCTGCTCTTTACCTCATTGGCACCGAAGAAGGCGAAAAACGTTACGGCACAATCGAGATGATAAAGAAGAACGATGCATGGATAGTGAAGGGAGAGAACTGGAGCGATATACCACACCAGAAATAAGGCAGCGTCAGACTGGCAGATGTCGCATCGTGAACCTTGCCGGAATCATCAGAGGGGGACATGATGGGGGATGATGGAGCCAAAGAACGGCAGAAGAAGCGGAAATAAAAAGCGATCAAAGAGGTAAAAGGTATCTTAAACATAAAAAGTTCAGACCGGACATGTGTGCGCTGAAGAAGGGAAACCCCGTTTCTGAGAGGGGCGGCATCTAACTTACTATAGTGCCGTTTATCCCAGGCTGAAATCGTCTTTGCAAAATGTACGACCCGATGCCATGAAGCCGCACACTGTCACTCAGGCAATAGGGTCAGGCTCAAACGTATAGCTGAAGCCGTAGGCAGAAGTGAATGTCAGGAGCAGCCTATCTCCGGAATTATATCACCGCACCCATGGCAACCCTGTCGACAATTCAGTCCGGGAAGAAGGTTTAGACGACCTAGATAGGGATGTTTCCGATAAGCGCGCCTGCCATGAGCAGTCCCCAGTGAAAGGCATCACCACAGGCAAGCACTGCCGGTACGCCTGTTCATGCCTTCTTCTTGACAGAAAAGGATATGAAGGTGAGTGCGTAGATTAACTCGTGCATCGAGAAGGTAAGGACAAATGCCACTGCCGTCGGGATACCTGAGATGGCCAATAGCAGCAGGACCTTGACAATGTCCCCGAGCCACGACAGACCGTCAACCATTGCCTGTGCTCCAATGTACGGACCTATTGTTTTGAAGAAGCCCGTCAGGGGTCCTGCAAAAAGGGTATCGTAATAAAACCTTAAGATAGATGATTATGAGCGACCAGCACGACTCCTGCAGTCCGAGAAGGGAAACAGGCGCAGTTGCATGTTCGATCGATCTCACGAGATTGCTCTTCAGTTTGAGCACACAATATTCTCACTGAAGGTATCGTAGGCGAAATGGTTAAAGATTCGATACCGAGAACGACCTCTCCCTCGTCACAATCGCCGACATCAGATGGCCCGGAAAGTTTAGGGATGACAGCACGTTTACTGCAATGCGGCCACTTTCTTCTGGAGCCCCTTGACGATTTCCTCCTCCTCATGGAGGGATGACGTGCTGCGCTTGGTAGCGGCGACTTCGAGTCTCAACTCTGAAAGATAGGAGTCAAGGATTTTCTTCAACAGGTCCCGCTCTTTGGTGTCCATTTCTATCATCATGACTATGCACCTCCTTGCTGGCATGCTGCCTGATTAAATTATATCAGATAAATTGCATGGAGCATCTTAGTATCAACCAGGCTGGCAACAGTACATCTGTGCCAAACCTTCTATAATTGATGAAAAAAGTCTCGCCTCATCTGACTATCCAGGAATTCGTCGGCATGGGAAAAGAATAGTAGAGAGTGATAGCAGTAATGAAAAAGCTTGTTGAGAACAAGAGACAATAAGTATTATGACGAGGAGGGTGTCCAGGCCGAAATTGTCGAGGAGGACGTTATCTTGAGCCTTGATGAGGAGCCTCCGAAAGATATGGCATCGGGAGAGTGGAGAAGGAAGTTGCAAAACGTGATGACGAAAATCAATCCACTGTATTACACCTCAATCAATAAAATCATGACAAAAAAGAGTATTCCGTCCCAGATACTGGTGCGGTGGTGGGTGGCTGAAAAGGTATGAAAGGGCAGAAGATTGCCCAAAGTGTTAAGGGGCGCTCCCACATATCAGAATCCATGTCTGACTCGTAGAGAACTTCCGATTTATAAGCTGAGCTACGGCTCGGTGAGGGCGTTTGGAACCCGTCACGTGCATTATACGCAGGGCGCTTAGAAAGAGCGGAGTGAAGGGACGGCTACGAATCCGTGCCTAATCTCGCCGTGCCTGAACGAAAAAGTGGTATCTTCAGCATCAGCCACAGCGTAAACTCATCAATGTTATTTCCCGGCGACGCAGCTTCAAGGTACCGCTGGTGACCGACGGAAAAGGAGAGGGTTTCCCCTCCCCGAGCGGAAAGGCGTAATGCCCGTACGACGGCGAGTTCGGTGTAGAGATACCTTGTGTCCATGCGCCATTGTCGATTCTTTTCGACGTAGTACGAACCAAAGGCCCTGTATCCTATATTTCTTGTGGGCCAATAATCCACAGAGAGGGAAGCGGAGCGACGATGCGTCGATGCAGCAGAATCCGCATATCTGTCGATTCCGTAGCTTATCTCCGGCGTGATGCGCAATGCCTTAATCGGCTTAAGGGTTGTTGACAGATAGTACAACCGCATATCTGCATTCCGCTCGACCGGCTGAAGGAGGTCCTTTTCCCTAGAGTAGGAGGAGTACAATGCGATGTCTACCCACTGGCTTGAGTAGGACAGCGAGTGCTCAAGGGTGCTGACCGGACCACGGTAAGGGGTATAGCCCTTTGGCTCCCGGGAACTCTTCTTTTCTCCTTCAGAGTACGAGACCGTGTAGCCGAGGTACGGCCATGTGGACAGCATGTAGGTAAACGATGCCCCTGCATCTGTAGTGGTGAATCGGGGCTTGTTCACATCAGCATCCAGGTTGTCATGAAGGCTTCTTATGAACACGGAGAGGCCGACCCTGCCCCGGCTCCAACTCGCCCAGACCTTTGGGCCTTCCCGGTCGACATCCAGTCTCTTCTTCGTCGAGAGAAGGCTGCTGAAGGCCTTTCTTACCGCGACATAGTTTACGCCATAGGTGAATTCCTTTTCGCCTCCACGTATTTCAAATCGGTATGCGTCAGACTGCCTATTGCCGAACTCCGATGTCACAAAAGGTTCAAAAGGCCGGAAAGCGAACTCAGCATCAGCCTGTAGCCTCCCAAGCATAGATGGCAACGCCATCCTGAAGGACCACACGGTCTGGTCCTTATCCTGACTCGAAAGAACAGTGAGGGAACCGCTGCCCCGCGATACACCGAAAGCAGGCAAGTCCTTGGAGAGAGGCAGGAGGGTGGGGAGTACGTTCCTCGCATCGTAGTGGGAGGGGGGCATGGTGAGAAGACTCCTTGCGGGACTGACAAGGGTATCATGCAGTTGTTCAGTCAGTTCCCCCGGGTCCTCTGCCGAGTCTGCCGGAACAAGGGATTTGAAGAGTTTGTCCAAGGCCTCATACGCCTCGACCGGGTCCTCTGCCGAGTCTGCCGGAACAAGGGATTTATCCATTTGGAGGTTTTCTGCACCTGCACACGACCCTGCAGTGACAATTATAAGTGAAGATGCCAAGAGAGACGTAACGAGCAAAAAGGTAAGGGTGATCCGTATGAAAGAACAACGAGTACAGGTAGTTGTCCAAACGGAGCTGAGGTATTTCGGAGAAATACTGTCAGAACATTTGAAGTGCAACATGGCCCCGTACATCTTTCTGAGGATATAATGCATATTCTGCTCACCTCGCTTCGGGAGGTGGCACGTGATTCACATGCCTTTAGAGATGTTCCAGAATCTGTCGGTGTGTCCCCCGCTCAGGACATCTTATTGACGATTATATTATACAAACGTCCTGATGCCAAAGATACGGATAACTTGCTGAATTGATGTCAAATATTGCGCTCCATGGCATGCTGCCATTATCCTTTCCACTCAGCAAACTCCTATAATGTGATCAAGAGATTTACGTTTCGAGAAAGTCACTATTTTATGTCAAAGTCTGCATTACACGAGGATGGCCACCAGCGGAGGTCCGTTTTAAGCAAGCCTTCCCTCGTCATAGTTCAGCTTATGGTATAGTTATTCATGGCGTTCACGAAGTTCCGTGCTAGGCTGCATGAAGCGACTATATGGCGTATGTTTCTCGCACTTATATGGTGTGCGTGTTTCACGACCAATCTTATCGGCTGCACTACTGCTCCGGTTCGTGATGAGCAGGAGATTACCGTCCCTGAGAGGCAGGAGCTCACCGCCCCTGAGAAGCCTGCTCTTGAGCCCAAGGAGATGGCCGGCAACGCCTCAAACGTTACCGATTTTACGAGACTTGTTTATGCAGAAGAAACGATCGAGCAGGCGAAAATAACTCCTGACAAGATAATAATTACCGTTATTCCCCAGTCCCTGGAGGCTGCCAGAAAAGAGGCCCAGTCGTTTTATGCCGCTTATTGCGAGACCAAGAACGGACAGATGATCGCAGGTTTGCCGGTCTCCCGAGTCCCCGAAAATCTCCCAGCACACATAAAGCCTCCGTATTCGCAGAGGTTCAAAACAAAATATGATCTCCCACCATCCGTGCAATGGTGCCAGGACAAGGAAGACGTTTACTTCGGGCTTGAAATGAGCGAGCGCTCGGAGGGTGTTGATCTGCCTGAACTGACCGTAATTATCTTTACGGAGAGTTTCGTTGAGAAAAACAAGGTATGGACATCGCCGAAAGATATGATCCCTAAGATCGAAAAGGAAATCGAGAAGGACAAGCAGAGGATCCTTTACTCTCGGGGCGTCATAGACATACCCACCATCATGCTCATGGCAAAGGTTTCGCGCCCAGATGCAGAAGGACGACAGCATCTCGAACTCAGCATCGAGAACCGTGGAATGACGACAATACAGATAAGGACGGATGCCGACAGAAAGTTCGTCGCTAGAGACGGGAAATCTTATAATTTTCTCTGGGAAGTAGACAAGAACGGGGAAGCAATAAAGGCGACATCCTCTGGAGAAGGATGCCAATTGACCAAGAGGGGCACGCTGTTTCTTGTCAACCCTGGTGCAAAATGTACTCTTTCTGCACCGATCATACTCGCTGGCATGAGCCAGCAGCCCCCGGATGGCATGCTCACATTAGATCTGTTCACGTTCGATATGCTCAGGGTCAGCGCATATGAAGACAAGACTTCTCCTCTGACCCGTTCACCCCGGTAAGACGAGCATCTGCGTTTAGAGGCTAAAGACGGACGAGTCTAACATTTAGGCGAAAGCATCATTCGGAGCGCTGACATCTCAATTGCGTAATTGGTCGGCGACCGCTACCCTCAACCACCTGAAGCCACGGCTCCCTTCTGCTGGAGCCATCGTCAAGAATTGTGAGGGTGCTACGGAATATCGATAACAGTTCCAGATCTATTGCCTATAAATGTTCGGCTAAACCTACATCATTGGTCATGTCGGTCAAGACGTGAATTTGCAAGAAACGTGACCGCCGTTATTGTTTAGTTTAGATTACAGGACGATCTTACATGTTAACGGTCGCGTCTGACCCGGGAGATTTGAGTCAGATTTATAATGTGGGGTATGTAGTCTTTTGCAAATCGCACAACCTTTACTTATTATCGGACGAGGTATGCGGGTTCAAGTTGAGCGGTCGGACGATGTTACTTAGTAAAAGTACGCACAAGGTCGACGTCAGACTTCAACCTGCTGATTGCAAAGAATCCTTCCTCCTATCAACGAGCTTACAGCATGCTATATGGTGCAGAAGAGCACTGCGAATGTTGACCGCTGGCATAAGGATGCTATTGGAGGAGCACCCATGTAATACTATGGGTACGTTTTAAATTTGTAACCAAGCTAATTCTTTTTGATCAGCAGCATACCACGAGCACCAGCCAAACTATAGGGATCCTGAATCTCAATTACTTTCAATACCCGGTAATCCGGATATACTTTGAGCCGTAGTGAGTACCATTCATTGCACCCGGGTCTTTGCTCTGCAGAGCATGAAAATCGCCAGCGGCCAGATAGTTCTAACCCGTGTAAGGTAGTCTCGACTAAATATTGAGGGTGGGCAATCGTGATTGAGCTGGACAGGTATGTCCACTCCATGGTAACGCGATCACCAATTTGAGAAATAATGCATTCTCCCCGCCCTTCAGAATAACTCCATACGCCGGAAAGGCTGGGAAGAGAACCAGCTTCCTTCGGTATTTCTTGTGAAGCACAAGCCGTCAACATTATAAAGACAAGCATAACAACCACTTTTTTAATTGACATTGTTATTTCCTTTCTACAACGTAAAAAAGGCGAGCTCAGACGCGCTCATTTTTCTGGCCATAGCCATTGGCTGGTTGTCAAATGTACTATTTTCTGTTATCACACCTGCTGTCGCTAATCTCTTTGCTCAATATGTCTGTCTTCGACAGGATAAAGCCCTGATGCAAAGATGAAACTCGTGACTGATGAGCTGCCACTGAAAATCCATGGCAATAATTTCTCCTTAATCAGCGTTACAGATGCCCAAAAATGCTCAGTAAATTCAGTATGTTCCGCCACTATGCCGATTAAGGCCGAGCTGATGCACATGATAAACGAATGTTGCTTTTCTTGGGAAACGGGAGTTTTTTGTTTATCGACTCTCATCTAGCATAGTTAACTATTCTCATGAGATTTTATGATGATTCTAAGAGTTTTTGAGTGCTTCGTCAATACAAAGAAGCCATATCAAGTCTAAAGCGAAGAAAACAATTGTTTCGCGACTGATTACATATACGAGATATAACTTTCTCCTTAATTGTTCCAGCACTCCTCATTACTATCTGTTCATAAATACTTTCAGTCATTATGCGAACAATGAGATATCAGACAAAATGCTTATTCATATTCGTGGTATTCATAAAATCACTATTAAATACTTTCCCATATATATTAATTTGACAGTTATCTCATAATATCGTATATATTGAATTAGATGTAGTTACTCTCCCGACAAAGCTAAACCCTCCGCGAGAAGGGGGCAGAAAGCGGCGGGTCTTAAGGTAAGTTGTAAGATGGCCGAGCTGCCGAAGGAACAAAACCTTTGGTGCGCTTGGCCTTTTGTTTGAGAATGGTGCATTGTATGGAAACGTCACAACTCATTCTCCAACCCTGGAGCAGCTACCGGCTGGAATACTGGGGATTTGATCTCTCGCCTCCGTAATCCCTTCCTTGCCATTGCGACAAACGAAAGACATGATGCCCTTATTAAAACGAGAGTTCATTCGTAACGAGAAGGAGGATGGAGCACGATTCTCACAACAGCGCTGATTGTAGCGATGTTTCTGGCGGCTGTCACCAATGCTCAGACATATACGACAGCGCAAATGACAAACAACAGTTCTGAGGATACCGTTCCCTAAATTAGCGACAGCGGCCAGGTCGTCTGGTGGGTTTATGATGGCACAGACTACTTTGTTGGAAGTGAGCACAGAGCATGAGTGGTGAATTTTAGTGAGTAGTAAAAGGAGGGAAAAATGGAGAAGTTTGTATCAAAAATAGTTATCTTCAATCTTATATGTATAGTTCTAGTGTCAGGTCTTGCTTACGCAGAACCCCAGTCGATTCCAAACGGTCCCTGGGTTAACCCGGAACAGCCAATTAATCTCGAAGCGTTTATGAGCAATGAAGAACTGGAGAAGAAACTTGCTCAGATTGAGGCACGCTCTAAAGGTAAAATGAGTTTAGACTTAGCGTACTCAACGACGGGACTGCCGATTTATATTGTTAAGTTTGGTGACGCCGAACCGGATCAAATTAGAGTTCTTATCCAAGGTCAGATTCACGGAGGTGAACCTATCGGTGCCGAAGCTTGCATGGCATTGATCCAGCAACTGGCTTTAAGTGGTAATGCAGATATTGATCAGATACTCGATGCTGTGACTGTCTGGATCGTCCCGCGATTGAATGTCGAAGGAGCATCTTTCGAACAAAACGACAAGATCATTCAGAGAAGATGGAATATCCAAACATGGAGTCCTTCTGAATGGGGGCTTTCCAGCGGCGCTGAAGCACCCTGGTACTATTGCGACGATTTATGCGATATTCCAGGATTCGACATCAACCGCGATTTTAATCCAGATTTGGATTTTGTCCTGAGCCCTCTCAATGCTTCTCTTCTTCCAGGCGACTCTACAGTGCCGGGATTTTTTGTGACTCCTGAAGCACGACTAATGAGAGACATTTATAAAGAACTGGAACCGGATGTATTCATTGATCTGCAGCAAGGAGGAACGCATCTTATTTCAGCGGAAGATAATAGTATGTGTACACTCCAGTTATTGGCGCTGGCAATCGATGTAGATAGAGCAGATTGTACTCTGAATCCCGCTGTTTTGGAGTTTTCCAAACAGATAAATGCTTATGTTTATCAGAATCTTCAGTCGTTAGGGAACTCTCCATTCACAGCTATCCAACGATATGCAGATGTACACCTCCCGGGAACAGCTCTTGGCGCATTCTCTTGTAATGGAACCGCCACTATGCTGTATGAAACTCGTTCGGTTCGACAAAAATCTATTGGGATGCTGGCAAAACAGATGATCATGGGGATTACCGCAACACTTAAGGGATTAGCTGATGGTTCTATCTTTGATGTAGACCCGGCGATTTATGATACTATTCCCCCTTCCGGGCCTGGTATAGCTAATCCACACCCTTAACTTAAATGTAAGGTCTCAAGCATGATCTGACATGTATCTTTTGCTAAGACTGTCTAACAAAAAGAGTACAAATGGCGGCGCCGGTAGTGGCGCCGTCATCTGTACTCTGAGTTTTGCTGCATTGTAATCTACAACAGTTATGCTTTGTCACTCATGCTGACTTGCAGGTACAACTGAGATAAACACCAAGCAACTTTCGGGACGAATGTTGCTTGGTGTCTCAGAGAGGAAAATCCAATAGAGTGAGGGATCATCCTCTGAGATTTGCTTCAACGGCTGGAAGGAGATAGATTATGAAAGGGATCATTCTTTCTCTTGCAGTAGTTACGGTATTTATAGGTTCAGCTGCTTCTGCTGAAATTAAACCATGTGAAGATTTAAAGGCGGAAATCGATGCGAAGTTAAAGGAAAAAGGGGTGAGGGGGTATACGCTTGAGATCATACCGGCAGACCAGGTAAAGGATCAAAAGATTATCGGTTCCTGCGACGGGGGGACAAAGAAGATTTCGTATACCCGTAAACGTAAATAGAATGCTGATCAAGTGAAGGCACACAAGGCGGTTGTCGGGGACGACCTCTCCTTCCCATAGTGCATCAAGCTTTGGTGCTTACATCCTGAGCTGAATAAAAGAGTGGCCGGAAGGCAACAATCCTTCCTGAACTCTTGTGCATGAAAATCTGACCAAATTGTGAAGATTTCTCTGGGCAATCACTACCAGATTATATGAAATGCCATTTTTTGCCCTCCTGATATTTGTTCACTCTGAGAACTCTGTATGTTATATTTTGACAAATGAACGAGAGAACCGGAAGTTCTTATAGTAATTGTTCAGGAGTATAAGAAAGGAGGGCACAATCATGCAAGCACGCGGTTCACTCATGATAGAGCATCGTCTGATTGAACGAATGCTTGCAGTTATCAAAAAAGGCTTAGCTAAAATTGAATCGAAACATAAGGTAGATCCTGTTTTCGTGGATATAGCGGTTGATTTTATCCGGATTTACGCCGATCGGACTCATCACGGGAAGGAGGAAGATATCCTTTTTCGAGAATTGAATAATAAACCGCTGAACGAAAAAGACAAGAAAATTATGAAAGAACTGATTGAGGAACACGTATTTGGTCGCCAAATAACCAAAGCGCTTGTTGAGGCCAATACTCGCTACCGGAATGGTGATGATACTGCCTTGACCGAAATTGCCGCCAAGCTTCAAACCCTTACCGAATTTTATCCCAAGCATATCGAGAAAGAAGACAAGGTGTTCTTCCCGGCCTCTAGAGCATACTTCACCGATGAGGAAGACCAAGCCATGCTAGCAGAGTTCTGGGAGTTTGATCGGAAGATGATTCACGAAAAGTACAAATCGGTAGTTGAAGGATTGGAAACGTAACAATGAGTCCCGAACATCACAATTAACCTGCCCAGCTACAGCCTGCTGCTTCCACTGCCAGGTGATTGTGGGCGTTAAACTTTTCTTTTGGTATTCCACACTTTTCGCTTATCATCAATATTGAATATTGGTAGGCGTCCCTGAGAAAAGCGCTATGCATACTTCGGGGCGGATGTTACAATGGTGTCCATGAAAGGGAAAGGATCTCACATCCTTCCTGAAGTCTTGAGTGGGAAGAATTGCGCCAATGATGAACAGTACTACGGGAAATAGATAATAATGAGCGCATCAATAAAAAATGGCGTGTGGGGTCGCGCAGTCGGCATTTTGATTTGTCTTGCTGTAATTGCAAAAGGAATCTTCTCTCTATACAAAAGCGGCGGGGTATTCAACAATTATTGGGGTGGACTCGTTTTCGCTCCTATCGGTATTCTTGTTGGTATCCTATTCATCTACATTATAATTTTTCGATGGGACACACTGAAAAAGCCCATGATTGATAAAAAAGGAAGGAAAATAAGATTCCCAGGAGATGACTTTCGAAAATGGTAGCTTTCTCTCATACTGCCCCATGGGTCGCTCTCGCTTCCTTCCTGGACTGTTGCGTATGGCGACCTTTACCAAATGGTGAAGATTTCTTTTGGTAATTGACGCTGACAAATTAAGCATGATGGGCACAGAAAGGGTCGATGATGAAGAGGGCTTATCATTTGAAGCCGATAAGATGTCCTGGTATGAACAGAAATCTATCAGACGATTGGGAGAATGATGAAAGTTAAGAGACCTCTAATTGCTCTTGGTATCGTTATATTACTGGTTGTTGTCATAGGTGGCTTCTTCGGCGCATCTACCTTTCTCAACACGGGTGATAAGGCCCTCAAACGCATTAGTCCGGCTGAAGAACCATATCTGGCAAAGTACAATCTCCTCCAAATCGGCATGACATACGATCAGGTCATCGCAATCATGGGGAAACCCGACAGAGAAGCACTCGGCCTACGGCCCACTTGGCGAGTTAATGACAGTCCTTTTAACCAAATCTCGGCCTACTTTGAAAACGAGAAATTGTTTAAGGTCCGCTGGATGCACATTGGGTCATTCATACTTGAAAAATGACTACCGAGCGAGTACGTGCAGCCGATCGCCAAAAAATCCGACTCCGGGTGACGCTCGTGTTAGCTTGCAATAATTATGAAAAAACAACCAGATTTTAAGAACTTATTTTACGACCATTTCGGTGGCACGCCGCAGAAGGTCACATATTCTGTGCGCTCCGACAGCAATCGATTTCATGATATGGTTTTCCTTAACAGCCTGATTCATGATTCACGCTTCAAAGCAGAAAAAATGCAACAAAGAGGCACAAAACTAATTATTCCAATCACTAGGGACTGTTGGGAAATTCCGCTTGTTCATCGTGATAAGCCTTCTCACCAATCTGAACTATATATTGCAAATGCTCACCTGACCATCTCATCCGTTATTGGAATTACTTGGTCATATCGACACGGCATAAAATTCTCAGAAAAGACTGAACTATGGCTTCAGGAAATTTGGCTCGACCGACAAGACAACGATGAGATAAGAGCTCTCACTCTGTGCGGCTTTGACTGGCAATGCGTTTTGAATTTAAGGACAGAAAAAATATTGATCAAACTGCAAGACCTTGAAGTACCATTCTTGTATACACAAAAACATAAAAACAAGAAAGGCAAAGGCTAACACCTGGCTCGATCCGACGGGTGCTTAATTGGGCGGATTTTGTGCATGCGTTTGTGGCCCGGCGGCTCATGGCCAGCGTTAAACCTTTCTTCCGGTATTCCTCACTTTTCGTCAGCAGGCAATAGTGTTTCCTTGTAGGTGCTATACGTAACAAAATGGATTGAACCGTAGGGCTGCTGAAAACAGAAAGGCTTTATAATGGCTGCTGCCTTCGGCAGCTTCTTGCCGCTCTGCTTCGGCGGCGTCCCTCTGTTCACCTTCTCGATTTCGCCAGTATCTACAGCACCTTCAGATCGAGGAACCTTTTCGATGCAGCTGACTTTATCACCATGACCGTGTCTGCGCCGTAGCCTGTCCCGGCGACCGCTATCACCTCTTCCTCCTCAGGCACAAGACCGGCGTCCGCAGCCATCATCACGATCTCGCAGCAGACCTTTGCCCCTTCCCCGAACCTCCGCAAGGCCTGGGCGATGATCATAGCCGGATACATGCCGCCGGATTTGGCGTTCAACGACGTTTCTATGGAGTGGGTGAGTATGGTGCCGGTAAAGATCTTTGCCCTGTTTGCCCTGATCTTTTCGATAGTCTCCCCGGGCATCTCGAAGCTGTTGGGCCCCTTGAAGCCGGCTGAGTGGGTCACTATGACCAAATTTAGACCGCTGTCTTTGAAAGTTTCAGAAAAAAGGAGCCCATTTGCGCCGGTGGTCGACGCCACGACGACATGACGGTAGCTGTTTTCCTCCAATGCAGTCTTTACCACTTCCAGGCAGGAGTTGGTGTTCTCTTTGCCCGGTTTTTCAAAATACACAATCCTTTTTTCCATGCCAGACCTCCCTGCAGGTTCTTTGTTGCAGTTAGTTTTCTTAATCTTATCATTCGCGCCCTATCTTTTGCCGGACAGGATACTTCCAGAGGCGGATTATTGACATGTCGTGCATAAGGGGGTAGATTTTGAATACGGAGACGTCATGTTGTTTTTGGTGCACGCCATAACAGGAAGGGAACAGAAATGTTAAGACTTATCGTTTCAGCTGTAATGAGAAGCTGCGCCTTTCTCGCAGCCCTTACGGTGCTCTACATTTTTTCAGGATCTGCGGTATTGCAGGCAAAGGAAATGACCGGGGCTGCAGAACAGAAAACCGATACAATCGGCCTGCCTGAACCGGTTCAGGACAGTAAGACCTCCGTTGAAAAAGCCCTGCGTAAAAGAAGGTCTGTCAGGAATTTCAAGGATAGCCTACTGACTGTCGCGGAAGTCTCACAGCTGCTCTGGGCTGCGCAGGGCATCACAAGCCAACAGGGGCTCAGGACAGCTCCTTCTGCAGGTGCGCTTTATCCGCTCGAGGTATATCTCGTTGCAGGGAATGTTTCCGCCCTTCCGGCCGGAGTTTACCGATACCGTCCGATGAACCACGAAGTGGTACGGGTGCTATCGGGCGATAAGAGGCGCGAGTTGTGCAACGCTGCCATGGGCCAGCCGTCTGTCAGGCATGCAGGGGCAGTAATCGTGATTGCAGCTGTTTATGAACGTACAACCCTGAAGTATGGTGATAGAGGCAGACAGTATGTCCATATGGAAACAGGACATGCTGCCCAGAATGTTCTTCTGCAGGCGGTTTCGCTGAATCTTGGGACAGTCGTTATCGGCGCTTTTCAGGATGCTGAGGTGCAGAAGGTCTTGAAGATGTCTGGCGGGGAACAGCCGCTCTGTGTAATACCTGTCGGGAGGGTGAAATGAAGATGTACGCTCCTGATCATTGGTAACAGGGATCTTCTGTTTAGGGTGTGGCGTTCATGCTGCCTTGTCCGGAATCCTGCAAGCCTTTATTATGATGACAGCGCAAGGAGTATGAGGAGGGAGGGCCATGGCACTTTATCTGGTTCAGCACGGCAAGGCCCTGCCGAAGGAGATCGATCCGGAGCAGGGATTGTCCGACGAGGGCAGGGCAGAGACGGAGAAGATAGCCGCTGCCGCAAGGAAGCGCGGGGTCAGGATAGCGCGCATCGTACAGAGCGGCAAGAAGCGGGCCGCTCAGACAGCGGAGATCTTCGCAGCGGCCTTGCAGCCCGAGGGCGGTGCGCAGAAGGGCGACGGTCTGAACCCGCTGGATGACGTGACTGCCTTCGCCGAAAAGATTGATGCATCGGAGAACCTCATGCTGGTGGGCCATCTTCCGTTCATGGAACGACTGGTTGCGCTCCTGGTCACGGGCAGAATTGATCAGCCTGTCTTGCGTTTTCAGAACAGCGGGATTGTCTGCCTGGACAAAGATGCGGGCAGTGACCGCTGGTCGATCCGGTGGACACTGTTCCCGCGGATAGGATGAAAGACTTTTCCCGCCCGCAGCGATCTGCTACCTGTCGACGATGCCGCTGAAGACCTTATTGATGAGTCGAAGAATCCCGGGCTGGATAGCAGCATTCCCCGCTACAATGTTGCCTGTGGAGAGAAAGTGACCCCCGCCTCCGAAATCGGTGACCCTGCCCCCAGCCTCGGCAATCAGCAGGCCCCCGGCTGCCATGTCCCAGGGGCTGAGGTTCAGTTCGAAGAACCCCTCGAACCGTCCGGCAGCTACATAGGCAAGATCGATAGCTGCCGAGCCGGCACGCCGGATGCCGCTTACCTCAAGGAAGACCTCCTTAAAGGCGGCAAGATAGGGATCGAGCATGTCCTTTGCCCTGAAGGGGAATCCCGTTGCGATAAGGCTGTCTGCAAGGTTTGTTGTCCCTGAAAAGCGGATCTTCTTATTGTTCAGAAAAGCCCCGTTGCCCCTCACCGCATGGAACAGCTCGTCGCGCAGCGGGTCGAAGATAACGCCGATGACCGGTTCTCCCTGATGTTCCAGCGCGATCGAGACGGAGAAGACTGGGAACCCGTGAATATAGTTGGTCGTCCCATCAAGGGGGTCGATGACCCAGCAATAGGTGCCTGCCTCTCTGAGCGTCTCCTCAGCGAGGAAGCAATGGGAAGGGAACTTGTCCCTGATCGTCTTGATGATCACCCCCTCTGACCATCGGTCGACCTTTGTCACAAAGTCGAATGCCTGCTTTGGCTGCACGTCCGATGCCGAGAGGGTGCCGAGATTCTTCAGAATAATGTCGCCTGCGAGCCGTGCAGCCGTTACGGCGGTCTTGAGGAACTCGGTCATACGATGCTCATGCATGGCGTATTCCTGCAGTTATCTTTAGATAGCATGCGAGACTCTGTCATGTTGCGCTACCACTATCACGGGTAATAGTCCCAGACATTGATATCGCTGCCGGATTTCTTCCGGTACCTGCCCTGTGCCGTATGCAAGACGACCTGTGCAACATCTTCGGGAGGCCGTCCTTGAAACCCGCTCATCCGAGTTTTGGTCATGTCAGGGTTGATCGCATAGACCTTTGGCCGGGATATCTCCTTTGCAAGCGCCTGGGTAAAACCGCGAACGCCGAATTTTGCGGCGCAATAGGGCGCGAGGTCCGCAAAGCCGGCCTGTCCTGCGCCGCTGGCGATGTTGATGATCATCTCCCGAACGTGGGGCAGGCATATCCACGTCATCTTGATAAGGCCCTCAAGGTCGGTCCTGATCTGTTCTTCGATCTCGGCGAGCGTCTGTTCTTTCAGCGGTTTCCAGACCGATACAGCAGCGTTATTGATGAGGATATCTATCCCGCCGAACTTCTTCACGATGCTGTCAACTGCTTTCGCCATGCCTGTCTGGTTACGTAGGTCCAGCTGCACAAGCAATGTTTCGGGGGAGCCGAGTTCCCTGCAGTTCTTCTCGGTCTTCTGACCGGCCGACCGGTCATGATAGTAAGTCAGGGCAAGCTTTGCCTTTTCAGCGGCGAATGCATAGGCGGTCTCCTTGCCGATCCCGTTGCTGGACCCGGTGATAAGAACAACGCTGTCTTTCATAGCATATATAGTATAAGGGAAAGCCACGGTTATGATAAGAGCTCTTCCAGCCGGTTGATGCGGAAATCCAGAAGCAGTTGCATGAACTGGGGAGAGTGATTAGGGTCATTCTGCATAAAAAAGAGATGGCTGCTGCATCTGCAGTCCGATGCCCCGAAGCCGGGGATATTCCGCTCAGCTATCTTATCCAGTGCTGAGGCTATCTCACATTCAAGGTCGGCGCTGGCCCGCACCGGCAGTGCACTGCAGTGCTCGGCATAGTGCCGCACATGATCGATATGCCAGAAGAGGTTCTTGCGCTTCCTTTGATGCCGTGCGATGCGCTGTGAGAGATTTTTCCGTGCCGACCCGGCGTAGAGATAATACCCCTTTCTGAAGCGCATGGCCCCAAGGCTCCCCACGGATATGATCTCGTCCTTTTTCAGGCGCAGTATGAGTATGTAACTTCCGCTGTCCTGGGACTCTGTCCTGATCGTTTCCCAGGGGATACGGAGATCCTGCACGGTCTTTGCGAGCAAGAGATCTTTCCCCCATGAAACGGCTACTGCCTTGACCATGATATCCCGCGATACAGAGAGGAGCGTCTGCGAGAATGCGAGGTCGGTGTGATAATCGGGCAGGAAGTGTCTGATGCCCGGGGCGTGCACGATGAAGAGGACCGCGCATCGCCGTTTCCCGCCTGAAAGCGAAGCAAGTTCTTCAAGATGCCGTTTCCCTCTCAGCGTCACCGCGTCGGGAAACATGGCTATGGTGTTGCCGAACAGGGTGCAGGACTTTACCTCCAGCACCATATCGTGCCCTCTGTGGCGCAGCAGAAAGTCGAACCGGCTGCTGTCGATGGCTACTTCAGACCGTATGATCTCTGAGCCTTCAAGCCCGGGAATACGCCCCCGCTCAATCAAGTGCTGCGCAACCGCGTTGTTAAGGTGCGTATGCAGCATTACCGGCATCCGGTATTTTTCAACGGCGACGCAGATGTACGGGTACGCAGGGGAAGGGAAGTTCCGGCGAACCAAATAGAGCATGCTCCCGGGAAGGAGAAGCTCCCTGAGCCTGCCGGGATTGGGAAGATAGGCCCTTACCTTCTTCCGGTTGATCCGGCATTCCAGAACAAAGCGGTTGGGCCTGGAGATGAAGACACCCTTTTCGAAGTTCTCAAGAAGTTTCACCAACGTATCTTACCGAAAGGATACGCGCGAAATCATCCTATGCCGCCGATATTGCGCTCTCCTGGGGACCGGCATCCAAAACTTATTGTCTGTGCTATATTTTGATTATGCCGGCCAATCTTCCGCCTGAATACTTCGAAGCCGAGAAGCGGTTCAAGGAGGCTGCGACCGCGCAGGAGAAGGCAGTCGCTCTTGAGGAGCTGATATCCACGGTGCCGAAGCACAAGGGCACAGACAAACTCAGGGCCGATTTAAGAAGAAGGCTCGCACAGCTCCGGGAGGAAGCAGCCAGGAGGAAGAAGTCCGGAAAGGGAGATCTCTATACCATAGAAAAACAGGGAGCTGCCCAGATCGCCCTTGCCGGGTTCGCCAATACAGGGAAGTCCTCCATCATTAAATCCCTGACGAACGCCCATCCTGTTGTGGCGGATTATCCCGTTTCTACGGTCATGCCCCTTGCCGGCATGATGCCTTTTGAGGATATCCAGTTTCAACTCGTTGATCTCCCGCCCATAGGTAACGAAACGACAGACGGTTGGGTCTCGGGCATCCTCAGGGTGGCTGATCTGCTCCTTCTGGTGGTTGACCTCTCGAATGCCCCGGACGTCCGGACAGATCTCTTGCTGGAGCAACTCGGAACATGGAAGATCAAGCTCCTGAGACAGGGGGAGTCGTCTGCGGAGTGTAACGGCTGCAAGCCCGCAGTCATAGCCGCTAACAAGTTAGACATCCCTTCTGCCCGGGACGGGCTGCAGCGTCTACGTTCCCGGTATGAAACCCGTTATCCCGTGGTTCCGGTGTCCTCAGCCACTAAGGATGGTCTCGAGGAGTTGCGGAGGGCCCTTTTCGAACATTCCCGCATCATCAGGGTCTATGCGAAAGAGCCGGGCAAGGAACCTGAACGTGCAGCGCCCTTTGTCCTTGCTGCCGGCTCGACCGTCCTCGACCTTGCCGAAATGATCCACAAGGATTTTCTGGTCAATCTCAAATACGCCTGCGTCTGGGGCTCGGCAAAGTTTGGAGGCCAGCGGGTGCAGAAAGACTATATGCTTCACGATCGGGATGTGGTCGAATACCACCTGAGGTAATACCTGCTGAGAAGCGCCTGAGAAGATTAACAGGTCTGAATCCGTATGCCTAATCAGGCGCTTCAGATCTTTCCCTGTTGAGAAGGAGGAAGTTATGCTGCTGATCGTCCATGGGGGTGCCGGAGACCAAAGACCGACGAGAAAGGCCTTGAAGATCCTAAGCACGTCTCTCGAACATGGCTTTGCACTCCTTGAGAGCGGCGGGACCGCCCTTAATGCCGTTGTCGCGACGTTAACCCTGCTCGAAGACTCGGGGATATTCAATGCCGGGACCGGCGGCAACCTCCAGCTTGACGGCATCAGGCGACTGGATGCGTCTTTGATGGAAGGCCATGAGCTCTCTACAGGGGCAGTGATCGGCGCCGAAGGGATAAAAAACCCGATCCAGCTCGCCCGGCTGATCATGGCCCTGCCGAATACGACGATGACGCATGTCGGCGCAGAGAAGATCGCAAAGGCGCATAACCTTGACCCGCTGCTGCCACCTGACAGAACGGCGCTGGAAAAGCTCGAAAAAATTAAGAAAGGGAGAGGGAAGGCAGTTCAGGCATTCAAGAGGTACTTTTCGACCGTCGGTGCAGTAGCGCTTGACAGGGAAGGGCATCTTGCTGCAGGTGCATCAACCGGCGGTATCGCGGCAATGCTTCCCGGGAGGGTCGGCGATACGCCGATCATCGGGGCGGGCGTCTATGCTGAAGACGGGCAGGGCGCTGTTTCCTGCACCGGCAGGGGGGAAGATATCATCAGGTTTTCCCTGGCAAAGGAGATATGCATGAACCTGGCCAGTATGTCGCCGGCCGTTGCGTCAAGACGCGCACTGAAACGGCTGGTCAAGGCGGGCGGCGCCGCAGGGGTAATCGTGCTTAATAGGCAGGGCATATTTTCAATTATGCATTCCACACGGTTCATGGCAGCGGGGTACGCGGACAGGAAGGGGATCTCCATACAAGAAGAAGTTTAGGTTTCAACCGGGTCTTGGCCAGCCTCCACAGCTTCATTTTTCACGGTCTCACGGAGGTCATACAAGACCGGGGTTGCGTCACAAGCCAAGTATATCCTTACAGCGACTGCAGAATCCTGATCCTTTCCTGTCCGTATCTTTGATGCTGTTCGAAAAATACATGACGCAGCCGGCATCGACACAATGGTCGAGGCCGCAGGCATGTCCGAGTTCATGGATAGCCTCCTTGGACGACCTTTCCTGAAAGAGCCTTTGATCGGGCCGATGGCCGTAAAACTCCTCGCGTAGCCGCGCAAGGGATATGAGTACCACGCCTGCCGTGACATCTGCCACACCGAAGACGAAATTCAAGCCCGGTGCGTAAATGTCCACATCGGTCACCCCGAGGATCAGCTCCGATTTCCCAGCCTTCCGCTCCTTCATATTCTTCAAAAGGATCGGAGCTTGGTACTGCCTTCTCTGGGCGTCATAAGCGCCCTCGGGGTGCTGCAGCTCTTTTCCCATTCTGATGCTGAAGGGGAATGTCCGGCGAAGCCTCGCAGCTATGTCTTCGAGTACAGCCTGATCAATACTGCCGAGAGCAAGGATGGAGACATGCATCAGTGATTGCTCATGGTTCGTGAATTCCCCTCCAAGAATATCGTATTCAGCTCCAGCGGAGACGAATGCGAACAGAAAACAGCCTTTATTGTGACTTTCCCGCGACCTTCTTCATGATCGACGGGAACTGAACCTTGAAGTCCGGATGGGACCTGCTGAGGAAGAGCTTGATTGCCTTGATCTCGGCCGACAGGTCGTTCATTTCGGACATGGCATCCCTCATCTCTTGCAGTTCTTCCGCAAGCGTCTTCAGCTCTTTCTGGATAAGATCGTGCTCTTGTAGGGACAGTCCTTTTGTCTTCATCGGCATTCCTCCTTTTCGTACCCTGCGTTTCCGGCTTACTGATCCTCAAGGTGTGAACGCATTACCTGATTTCCACTGCCTGCTCACGCGTGACCCGTGGCGTAGGGCGCGGGACCTTTTCAGGATAGCCCGCAGGAACGAGCGCTAGGGGTCTCAGGTGCGGCGGCAGATCAAGTATCTTGGCAACGTCTTGTTCATGAAACGCCCCGACCCAGCAGGTGCCGAGTCCGCTCTCATGGGCGACCAGCATCATGGCCATGATGCTGGTCGCTACATCCTGGATGCAGTAAAGGTCAAGACCCCGGTCGCCGTAATGGCGCCGTATTTCAGTATCAGCGCAGCAGACAAAGACGACCGGTGCATTGATAATGAAGTTCTGGTGAAGAGCAGCAGCCGCTATCTTCTGCTTGAGCTGGCGGTCCCGCACAGCATAGAACCGGCGTGACTGAAGATTTCCTGCACTCGGCGCCCAGATGAGGGCATCGATAAGCCTGTCCATAACCGGGCCGGGGATTTCCTGCGGCATGAAGCTGCGAATGCTTCTTCGTTCCCTGACTGCTTCAAATACTCCCATGACATGTTTCCCCCTCGGTGCCCTATTGCCTATTCCTACCACAAATCAGCCCATCACGCAACTACCCGCTGTTCCGGCGCAGTTCGGGCCCTTGGCTATACGTGCCAGAGCAGCGTTAAAGTATCGTCAGGGTGCAGATCAACGCTGCTCCCGAATCTTTTCCCCTCCCTGTTCAGGATGTCCCGCAACCAGCGTGCATCTGGACCTGATGCCCGATGCACCCTGAAGTGCTTGACCCTGGTAGGGACCATCCGGAGGGAAGATAGCCTTCCCGTTTCCGCATCTGCGGTCACAAAGTACATGAGGCCCAGATCGCTCCGAAAGTCTTCATAACCGGTGATCCCTTCGTAATCGTTAAGGAAATCACCGCAGCCGTAAAGGATGAGCCTTTCCTTGTACACCTCGATCCCCTTTACATGGTGAGATGAATGACCGTAAATGATGTCCACACCCGCTTCATCGACGAGAGTATGGGCGAACGCTCTCTGCTCTTCCGGAACGTCATATCCCCAGTTACCGCCCCAGTGCATGGACGCGACCACAAGGTCTCCCTGCTGTTTGACGTTTCTTATCTCTGCTCTGATCGAAAGGGCCGTGTTGACTGATAAATCTCTCAGGAGACTTACGCCGGGCCGCATTTGTCCGGCAGCCCAGGATAGGGGGATGCCGCTGGTTGTCGATCCGAAGGAAAACAACAGGACTCTCCCTTTTCCGGCGACCTCAAGTATGACAGGAGCTTTCGCCTCCCGCAGATCGCTTCCGGCCCCCGAACTCTTCAACCCTGCGCTCCGTAATGTGTCGAGGGTCTCGCGGAGACCGCGTGGACCCCAATCGAGGACATGATTATTTGCGAGTGAACAGCAATCGATTCCGGCGGCGGTTATACAGGGGATATTATCCGGATGCATCCGGTAGTTGATCCCCTTGTCTTCGTAATCTTCGCTTTCCGTTACGGCAGTCTCGAGATTAATAATTCGCGCATCAGGTGCTGCCCTGTCCAGTTCTCCGAGGGCATCACCCCAGATGTAGGAGAAGCCGACGGGCTTAGGGATGGGGCCGCTCATCCGTTCTGCGAGCCTTACATATCCTGCAGCGTTTTTCATGAAAGGTTCGTAGATTTGAGCTTCGCCGGGGCAGGGCAGCACCTGATCGATCCCTCTCCCGGTCATCACATCGCCGCAGAGGAAGATCGTTATCCGGACTGCAGATTGTTTTTTCATCAACCTTCCCTCGCTTGAGCTGCGGAATTACGCTGCAGCATGTTGTGGCGCAGGATGGACATCCTTAGGGGGAGTGATCCTTACAATGCCCTTTTCCCCGAGCTTACCCTCGACGACATAGCGGTACGGGTGAAAGAGCCCAATGGCCCAGAGATTAGTGAGGAGATGGTCAGTCACCGCCTCTGTCGTAAAGCAGGATTCATTGCCGGATAGGGCGAGGTACAACACAATCTGGTCTGCGAGGTGCCGGTCGAGGGCTGCCCCCGAACGGTAATAGGTGATGACCTCGCTCGCAGCTTCGGCACCCACCTCTTCAGCTGGTTTACCCCGCGCGCCGAGGGAGGAAAAACCTGCAAGGGAATATTCGGATTTGCAGGTGAGGCAGACAAAGGTGCCCTGGCCATAGCCTGGAACGCTGACCGCTTCGATAGCTGTTCGGTCTGCCAGTTCCTCCGCGCAGGATGCGATCCTTGCAAAGGCCGCTCGTTGCTGCCTGACGGCTATGGATAGGGGCAATCCTCTGACCCCGGAATGCCCGGCTACGTTGTTGACAGCTCCTCGTCGCATCAGATTGAGAGAACCGATGCTGCCGGCTGGAAAGACATCTCCCCGAATCCTTCCTTCTCCTTTCGGATAAAATCCATATGCCTCTACGGCGAGACGCACGTTGATTCCGAGGCGCTCGAGAAAGGGGACAAAGACGCCTGAAAGGAAATGGAACGGCGGGCTGAAGGGCACGTGGGTTCCGCCGGTGATGGTGACGGAAGATCTTTTGCCGGCAAAAAGCAGGGCAGGAATGAGCGTCTGCAGGACGAGTGATGTCGAGCCTGCGGTGCCTATGTCGAAGGAGTATGTGCCCCCTCGCGGCTCTCCCGGATTGAAGGAGAGCTCCACAGATCCCGGCAGGTCTCCTTTCACCGCTGCCCCTGAAATGAGCCGGGCAGCACTGACGCAGGTCAGGTGCTGCGGCATGAGGCCGGGTTTTTTACGGCCTTTCCGGATATGGTACATCCTGAAGGGTTTGCCGAAGAGACAGGAGAGCCCGAGCGCTGTCCTGATGATCTGCCCGCCCCCCTCTCCATGACTGCCGTCGATCTCGATCATAAGGATATCGTACCATCGAAGCGGCAATTTTCAGATGAGATTTCTTTTGCTACAATGAAGTTATGCCTGAAATCCGGATCGGCTGCAGCGGCTTTAATTACCGGGGATGGAAAGGAGAATTCTATCCCGACGATCTCCCTCAAAAGAGATGGCTTGCCTATTACTCCTCGATTTTTACCACCGTCGAACTGAATGTCACCTTCTATCGGCTTCCGCTCGCGAAGACCTTCGAAACATGGCGTGCTGAAACTCCCCCTGACTTTACCTTTTCTTTAAAAGGCAGCCGGTTCATAACCCACATTAAGAGGCTTCGGGACCCTGAAGAACCCTTGGAAAATTTCTTTGATCGGGCATTGCATCTGAAGGAGAAGCTGAAGATCGTGCTCTGGCAGTTCTCACCAGGGTTTCGGATCGACCTGGAACGGCTGAGCAGATTTATAACACTCTTGGGAGGCTATCCGGTACGCAATACCCTTGAGTTCCGCAATGAGAGCTGGATGACCAGAGAGACCATAGAGCTCTGCAGAGGGAGCGGGGTAGGTCTCTGTATGGCTGACTGGCCTGAATTTCTGGATGTCCTTCCGGTCACGTCCGACTTCGTCTATATGAGAAGACACGGCGAAGGCGGGAACTACGCCACCAATTATGCGCGATCTGCCCTGAGAAAGGACGCGCGGCGTCTGAAGAAGTACCTGAAGGCGGGGAAGGATGTGTTCATCTATTTTAACAACGATTTCCATGCATATGCTCCACGGAATGCGCGGGAGCTGATGGAGATGGTGTGATGAAACATTTGGGGTTTCTTTGTACGTATACTGACGCCGTGGCAATGCAGGGCAGGTTATCTGATCACGGCATCTTCAGAAAGCCGATCGATCATGATCTTCACAAATGACCGGATGAGTTCCTGGTTCGCGCCTGAAATCTCTGTCTCGGAACGGGCCGACCATATCAGCTTGTCATTCTTCACGTCGTAGATGTTCGTTTCGGCGTATGCATAGATGTCTTCCACCATGTATCCGGGGGTATAGGCGTACTGGTAGTAGCCGCCCCAGGAACGGTAGTAGCCGGGAACAACGTAGGCCTGCCCGGGGACATAAGTCTGCACGGTTCGCTTATCAACGAGCCGCGTGACCATGACATAGTCCGTCCCGAGGTTTCTGAGCCGTGAAGCCACGAGGTCTTTGTCAGACTGGTCATCGACCGGGATCACGGTGTACCCCGGCACGGCTTCAACGCCGCGGGCCTTCAACTGCCGGGAAAACTCATCTTCAAAAGAGTTCCTGATAGCGGGTGTCTTGAATATGCCGATGACAGCCATTTTCCTGACCGGACCTGTAAAAGACTCATCTTTCCAGACAGCGGTAACTATCGTTGTCGCGCATGACACGAGCAGGAAACTGCCGATGATCAGAAGACTGGAGAGCAATCTGGTGGTCTGTTTCATGTGATGCGACCTCCTCAAGAAAGATATCACCGCCGCGTATCAGCACCGGGCATATATAGAACACACTACACCTGTTCAGGGCGAAATTCAAGATGGTTATGCTGATCCCCCTCGACCCGGGCTGCGATGACTTCAGACAGAATCAGGCCGGTCGCCCATGTATGGCTTCCGTGGATGGAAGCGGGTATAATATTCGGGACGGCCATTGTCTGGCATGGATGAAAGAGAAACGGATAGTGTACTCATGATTGACAAACCTGCCTACCGCCTCTTTGACCGGAACGGGTCGGCGGTTCGCTATGGCCTGATGCTCGAGCATCTTACAGCGACTGCTGTCGTTCTCTTCGGCGAACTCCATATTAATCCCATTGTCCACTGGCTTCAGTTCGAGGTTACGAAAGACCTTTTTGCGAGGGTGAAAGAACGGTTGATTATCGGCGCCGAGATGTTCGAGGCAGACGATCAGATCATCATCGATGAATACATGGCAGGCATGATAGGGCACGATTCCTTTGTGGCGGAGGCAAAGGTCTGGAAAAACTATGAGACCGATTATCGTCCGATTATGGAATTTGCCCATGACCACGGCATACCGTTCATAGCGACGAATATCCCGCGGCGCTATGCCGGCATTGTGGCACGGGAGGGTTTTGGCCTGCTGGAGCAGCTGATGGACCAGGCGAAGCAGTGGATTGCCCCCCTGCCAATCCCCCTTGATCTCAGGAGCCCAACCTACCACGATCTTCTGGACCTCGGGAGGGCTCACGGCATGGATGCGGAAAATTTTCTTGCGGCACAGGCGATAAAAGATGCCACAATGGCCCATTTCATTATTCGAAACGTATCACCGGGCAGGCTGCTCGTCCATCTGAACGGTGAATATCATTCACGAAAATTCGGCGGTATCTCTTGGTACCTTAGGCAGAGTCGGCCGGACCTTAACATTGTTACGATCACATCGGTAGAGGCAACGTCGCTCGATTTTCTCGACGAATATCGGGATGTCGCCGACTACACGATCGTCATTCCCAGGAGCATGACCAAGACCGGATGATTTCAAAGAATATAGCGAAGTGATATTCAAGACCTATCACCCGAGAGCGTCATAGAATAACCTGCAGATAATAAGGTGCAATTTGAGCAGCAATACCGCTGCCAGAGGCATGATCTATCGCTGAAAAGTGGAGACGTGATTAAGTTTGCTTGAACAATAAGTCATACTGCTCTGGGCTCCTGTAGCCCAATGCCACACGTCGCCTGATACGGTTATGAAACATTTTCACGTACTCAAAGATTTTCAGTCTTGCCTCCGCCATCGTCCGGTATCTCCTCTCATGGACCTATACCTAGCCCTTTTACTGTATACCTCTTCTCGAACCTCTCGGCAGGAACGTTTATATACAAAGAGATGCCTTTCCTTGACATCGAAATCCTAACGATTACATACTTAATGCGTTCAAATGGCGACACACGTGATTCCAGAACTTTGTAAGGGAATGTGGAGACAGAGAAAAGTTCATATATATGGAGGGGATTCGTGTCCGATAGGACCATAGGCGATGACTCTTCACATAGAGCTTTATCCAGGATAGCGCTGTATATTGTCATTATTGCATTGGCTGTCCTTGGCTTGGATATCTTTTTCATGTTCGGCGGGTTCGGCGAGGGCGCGTCATGGTATTTCCTGTCCGTGGAACGTTCCGGTGTCAAATTCCCGGTTATTTTGCTGCTTGCACCTTTTATTCTGATCGCGCTTGGTTATCTCATCAACCAAAAAGCAAGACTCCTCAGGAAATCAGATGATGCAGAAAATAAACTTCGGCAGTGGACGATCGAACTGGAAAGAGTTAATGAGCAACTGAACTGGGAAAACAGAGAGCGAAAAAAGGCTGAGGACCTGCTCACCCGTCAGGCTTTTTACGATTCCCTGACAAATCTGCCGAATCGGGCTCTTTTTATAGATCGCTTGAACAGCTCGCTGGAGCGGAGGAAGCGATATCCTGATTATTCCTTCGCGATTCTCTTTATTGATCTCGACCGTTTTAAGGTCATTAACGATGGCTTGGGACACATGATCGGTGATCAACTGCTGATTATGCTGGCGCAACGCCTGAAGAAGCACGTTCGCTCCCTCGACACGATCGCCCGCTTCGGCGGCGACGAGTTCGCCGTGCTTATGGAAGACATTAAGGAAATATTTGTAGTATACGATATTGCTGAGCGGTTTCACGGCGAAATGCGAGCCCCCTTTTCGATATTCGGCCGCGAAATATTTACGACGATGAGCATAGGGATCGTGATGAGCAATATGGCGGGATATACCAGGCCCGAGGAACTTCTTCGCGACGCCGATACGGCGATGTACCATGCAAAAGAGCTGGGCAAGGCATGCTCTGTGACTTTTGACTCAACCATGCATGCCAAAGCGACTGCGGCGCTTTGGGTCGAGACAGAATTGAGAAAGGCTCTCGAACAGCATGATTTCGTGGTGTATTATCAGCCTATCCTATCGGTAGAGGAAGACAAGATTACGGGATTTGAAGCGCTGCTTCGCTGGCAGCATGCGGAACGCGGGATCATAACTCCTTCGGAATTCATCACGGTTGCAGAAGAAACCGGTCTGATCATCCCTATTGGCGAAAGCGTTATCCGAGAGTCATGCCGGCAGCTGAAGGCCTGGCAGACACAATTTTCTTCTTGTCGTGACTTGACCGTCAGCGTAAATGTTTCAGGCAAGGTATTCTGCCAGCCTGATTTCTTTGACTTCGTGAAGAACGTGCTTGAGGAAACCGGTCTTGAAGGACGCTGCCTGCGCCTTGAGATCGTGGAGAGAACGCTGATAGAAAACCCCGAGCCGACTGCTGCATTGATCAAGCGATTCGAGGAGTTAAATGTTCACTTCGACATCGACGACTTCGGCACCGGATACTCGGCATTAAATTACCTGCGTCACTTTCCGATAAAAGGGCTGAAGATCGACGGTTCTTTCATTAATGCCTTGACCTTTGACAAGAATAACGCGGCAATCGTGAAAACGATTATTGCGCTTGGACAGGACTTGGGTCTCGATGTAATTGCCGAGGGGATAGAAAAAGTCGAACAACTGGATCTATTCAAGGATATGAAGGGCGAATACGCGCAAGGATATTATCTGTTCATGCCTATGGACGGCGCAGCGGCCGGCAAGTACCTATCCTCACACGGCGTAGCCCCCTGGAAGGAACGATTCCCGGCAGGTGCAAAGCAACCCTGACCTTGAACGACTGAGCAACGCTCTATAAGGGCATTCGAAGTTCCTGAGATATATGCGCTCCGACACGGCTTCGTCTCTGTGTCGATTGCAGTGTGGAGCAGAGGGCTGTTGCGCCTATGGGAATATCCGCAGTAGTCGATGGTACACCATCTGCATCATCAGTTGCACCGTTTTGTTACTGTTTCTTCCTGCCGAAGTCAACCTTAATGACTTTTTCGTCGGATGAGGGTTTTGTTGCTTCTTCTTTCTCTGCACCCTGGCCGGCGGTCTCCTGCTGAGGAAAGGTGGAGAATTGCGCGTTGAGCTCAGGAGAGAAGATGGTCATAATCCTGCGCTGCGGGATGTAACACTTCTCCGGTGTCGTGCCGAAGACCAGGGTTGCAGTAATGCCTCCATCATCCCAGGTGAAGTTCATTTTTTGATTGAAGACGAGAATGATGCCCTTTTCCTTCTCAGGGGGCAAAAACCCTCTCTTACCGATGACGACATCGTCTCCGTACGAGACAGCAACGAATACCCTGCCGGCGAGTTTAAGCATATCGAAAAAGACCTGCTTCCTCAGTTCGTCAAGATTGCCAGCCATGGCTAATGCTCATGCTCCCCAGGATCTGCCGATGATTCACGGTACCTCGCAAGGACTTCTTCTGCGGCATCCTTGTCCGTCTCTCGTATGAGCACTTTTATCTCGCCCATCTTCCCGATATTGACAGGATAGGGGCTTACTTTGGCGGAACGGATGACGACCGGGATGTCACCGCTTTCGAGAAGGTCCTTTATCATCTCCGCTTCGAGCTGGTCATGCGTTATGACGAGCGTGATCCATGTTTCTGACATGACTTAGGATAAAGCAAGACAGAGCATATGTCAAAACAGGATCGGCCTTGGAAAAGCAAGAATAAAAAAAGGTAATATACATGCATGACTAAGAACAACGACCGTCCTCTGGTCGAAATATTCGCGGATGGCGCTTGCAGCGGAAATCCCGGTGTCGGGGGGTTCGGGTCGATCCTGCGATCGGAAACCAAAGAGAAGGAAGTGTCCGGGGCAGAAGGGATGACGACCAACAACCGCATGGAGCTCATGAGCGTTATCCGGGCCCTTGAGACGCTGAAAGTTCCTTGCCGGGTGAAGATCACGACAGACTCAGCCTATGTTGTTAAGGGAATGACTGAATGGGTAAAGGATTGGATAAAAAAGGGATGGAAGAACTCGCAGAAAAAAGATGTGCTGAACAGGGATCTCTGGGAACGGCTTCTGAAAGCTTCTGAACCGCACGAGATAGAATGGTACTGGGTGAGAGGCCATAACGGACATGCCGAGAATGAGCGGTGCGACAGAATGGCCTGTCATGCGATAAAAAGATATAAGACAGAGCATGCAGATAGGGCAGGTGTATGAAGCGGCCGGAGCTGCTTGCACCTGCCGGTGATGCGGAGAAACTCAGAGCAGCCCTTCACTATGGGGCTGATGCCGTGTATCTTGGCGACTCCCGCTTCAGCCTGAGAGGCAAGGCCGGAAATTTCCAGGGCGAAGGACTGAGAGAGGCTGTGCGCTTTGTACGCGACCAAGGCAGGAAGGCCTATGTTACGATAAATATCTTCCCGCACAGCCGGGACATGCGGGATATCGAGGAACATATGGAATTTTTGCATGACATCGGGCCGGATGCCGTCATCATCTCCGATCCGGGCGTCTTCAAGATCTGCAGGAACAAAGCCCCTGACACGGACATCCATATCAGCACGCAGGCCAATATCACGAATGCAGAAGCCGCGCGCTTCTGGCAGGACATGGGGGCACGTCGGCTCGTCCTTGCCCGCGAGCTGTCGATCGAGGAGATATACGAGATCCGTTGCAGGGTAACTGTTGAGCTGGAGACCTTTGTGCACGGTTCGCTCTGCCTGTCCTATTCCGGCAGATGCTATATCAGCAGCTTTCTTGCAGCGCGGAGCGCCAACACGGGCGAATGCACTAATTCCTGCCGCTGGAACTATGCGCTGATGGAAGAGAAGCGTCAGGGTGAGTACTTTCCGGTTTTCGAAGATGAGCGAGGAACCTATATCCTGAGCTCCCGCGATCTCTGCATGATAGAACACCTTGACCAGCTTGCTCTAGCGGGCGTGGACAGTTTCAAGATCGAGGGGCGGATGAAGGGTATCAACTACGTTGCCGGCGTTGTGAAGGTGTACCGGGAGGCGATTGATGCAGTTGCTGGCGGCCGTGATTACGTTGTTGTCCCCCGATGGCTCAGGGAACTTGCCATGTTCAGCAGCAGGGGATACACTACCGGCATGTACTTCGGCCGACAGCCCGACGAGGACTACAACTTCGACGGAGAAAGTTACCGTATGAGCCATGAGCTCGTCGGAATCATCGTCGCGCGGCAGGGGGAAAGTGCTACCGTGGCACTCCGAAACCGGCTGGATAGCGATGACGCTGTTGAATTCCTCTCTCCCGGCATTGAAGAGCAGCTGTTCATCGTCGGCGGTATGAAAGATGCGGAAGGGAACCTTCTGCATTCGGCCCGGAACGAAGACATCATCGTTATGAAAGCTCCCCGGGAGGCAAGGGTGCATGATATCATTCGGCGTCAGAAAAAGTTCGGATGTGCGAAGGCGGAAGCGCCGGTCGTAACACATCATGCCTGAACCTATGGCCAATCAGGAACGAAGGGATGATGTTACCCGGAGCGGAAAAGTTCTGTCACGATATGCTGTCAGCGAAGGTTGCCTGCATCAGGATGAACGCTTTGTCTGGCTGCGCTGCAGAAAGGGGGTGCTCTGCAGAATGCCGGGCGTAACGGGGTTCTTTCGGTCGTCTGAAAAGACGACCGAAAGCCCTTACCGTGCAGCAGATCCGTATCAGACAGTTCCTGCAGTTCATTTTTATCCTGGTGGCTGCATCTTATGTCGCCCCGAATTTCGGTCTGGGAGAGCTTGTGGATGCGCTGCGGGAGTCCTCGCTCACACCTTATCTGCTGTACATAGGGACCATGCCGATCGCAACCTGTATGATTATTATGCTGATACGGTACCGTCAGCAGAGAAAGGCAGCAGGTGCAGAACGGCACATGAAGAAGCTGGACGCCGGGAGGCAACACGTAGCCTATGACACGGACAAAGAAAATACTTGTCATTGATGATGATGCTGCGGGCTGTGAACTCATCGACCGGACCCTGCAGCAGCAGGGTTTTATGGTAACGACGACGCAGGATGCGCGGACCGGTTTCGAGATTGCCCAACGACTGCTCCCTGACCTTATCTTCCTGAAACTGATGCTGCCCGGTATTGACGGGTTGAAGGTGAGCAAGGCTATTCATGCCGTCCCGGCACTCACGACCGTTCCTGTTGTCATGATCATTGCCCAGGAGGGAGAGCTCGATCCGAAATATACCGCCGCGATCGGGATCGTAGACGCCCTGGCAAGGCCGCTGCATCCTCATGAGATCATCGCGAAGACCCATGCAGTGCTCGGAGAGGCGGCGGTAGCGGGCAGCGGCAGGGGGCTGATGAACCCTCTTCTGGACGGGGAGGGGTTCGAACCGGCTATTGTCGTCGATTCCTGTGATGCGACCGAAGATGAAATGCCGGGATCTGCGATGGGTACGGACATTGATAAGCGCCGTCATCACGCATCATACGAAGTCAGTAAGTCTTCTGGACCTGACCATCTGGCGACCGACGATGCTCTGAAAGATCTTTCGTCTGGAAAACTTCTCTATGCCCTGAGGGCAGGTGTTGAAGAACAACCGGACCTGTTTTCCACTGTCCCCCTGTCGTCAGGGGATGAAAAGAAGGCCCTGCAGGATGGAGTATGACCGTGAACCGGCAGCCCTGGACCTGTCCGATGACCTTTCCGTTGCCTGCGACGCCGTGACTGAAGAGACCTCTCCCGGCCCTGTTAGGCGTGGCATGCTCATCGGCGTCTCGGTAGTGGTCGGCATGGCGATCGGCATGGGAGGATATCTTTTCTTCTCGGCAGGCAAGAAGCAGGATCCACCCCAGAAACAGGTTGCGAAGGTGATCCCGGATCCCGTTTCAATCGTACCTGAGGTGCCGGGGGCGCATGCAGGAAAGCAGAAGGTTGTGCCGGAGATCGCGGTACAGACGGAGTTGTCGGCTGCACAACCGGCCGGGGCAGAGCAGGAGCCTTCCGGCAAGGAGACCGTTGTTGCCGAACTGCCCGCAGACGCCTATTATGTTCAGGCTGGGGTGTTCGGGAGCAGGGATAATGCCGATGCCCTTGCCAAGAAAATCCGGGAAAAGGGGTTTGCATCGTCGGTCACGAAGGTCGAAGGGACCGGTGGTAAGAGCCTCTACCGGGTGATCGCCGGCACTGCGGCAGACCGTAGCAAAGCCATCGAAATTTCATGGTCGCTCAGAAGTAAAGGCTTCACGACCATTGTCCGGCGTCAATAGAGGTTCCGCGTGAAAATCTTCTTTTCCGGCATAGGCGGCAGCGGCGTTTCCGCAATCGCCGGCTTCATGGCAGAGAAAGGACACGCAGTTTTTGGTTCAGACCGTCTCTTTGATGCGCGTCCTGCACACCCGGTGAGGCTGAGACTGCAGAGGAACGGCGTCACCATTGTACCGCAGGACGGCAGCGGTATTGATCGGTCCTTCGACCTTGCCGTTTTCAGCACAGCGGTTGAGGGGTCAAACCCGGATATGGTATCCGCGTCAACAGCTGGCGTTCCGGTAAAGACCCGACCGGAATATCTTGCCGGGATCGTATCAGCGTACCGGACTATTGCGGTTGCTGGTACGAGCGGCAAGTCCACAACATCCGGGCTGCTTGCATTCCTCATGCAACGGCTGGGCTTATTACCCAATTTTATCGGCGGGGGCAGGGTACGACAGTTCAGAACGCAGAAGAATCCGGGCAACTACATCACGGGAAGCTCTGATTATCTCGTGATGGAGGCCTGCGAATCAGACGGGACGATCGTCGATTATGAACCGCAGCATACGATGATCCTGAACCTCGATCTTGATCACCACTCCATAGAAGAGACAGCAAGAATGTTTGAGGTGCTTTCCGCAAAGACCGGGGGTACCCTGCATCTCAATGCAGATGACCCGAACCTCCGGTCATGCAAAGGCAGAGATGTACGAAGATTCTCCATCGACCAGGAGTCGGGATGCAGAGCGGAGGAGATCAGGTACTATCCGTTTCAGACCGTGTTCAGCGTTCACGGCTGTACGTTTACCCTTTCCCTCCCGGGCCGGCATAACCTGTATAACGCTCTTGCAGCCATATCCGTGCTGTCCGCACTTGATGTGCCCCTGAAAGAGATCGCCGCGGTCCTCCCGGAGTTTTCAGGAATCGAGCGAAGGTTCGAGATTCATCTCCACGATGATCGACGACTCGTCATTGACGACTATGCCCATAATCCGCACAAGATCCGGAGCCTGATGCGGACCATGCAGGCAATACAGGACAGAATATGCTATATTTTTCAGCCTCACGGATTCGGACCGACACGTCTTATGAAGGACGAATATGTTGCGGCATTCTCGGCGGGTCTGAGAGATGGTGACCTGCTGGTACTTTTGCCGATCTACTATGCCGGCGGTACCGCTGCGAAAGATATTTCCAGTGATGATATTGCCGCTCCTGTGCAGGCATCAGGCCGCAAGGCTATATGCGTGCATGAACGGCAGGACGTATTTGCGCATTTGGAAGGATATGATGTCTGTGTGGTCTTTGGCGCCCGCGACGATACGCTGGCTGATGTTGCAGAAGAGATTGCAGAACGGATGAGAGCGTCTAGTAATGCTTCTTCAGTTCGACAAGGACCTGCTTGGCGACGTTCTTGAGTGTTTCGAAGACGCCCACGCCGGTAACCGCGCACCCCTCGAACCAGGGCACATTGCGTGAATTCAGCAGTTTGTTCATGTTTTCCAGAGGTGCAACATTCGAAAGATCGCGCTTGTTGTGCTGGATCGTATAGGGGAGCTTGTCCAGTTCATAGCCCTGCTCCGCAAGGTTTATCCTCAGGTCATCAAGGCTCTCAATATTCGCCTCCATTCGTTCGATTTGGCTGTCAGCAACAAAGACAACGCCGTCAACGCCTTTCAGAATGAGCTTTCTGCTCGCGGCATAGAAGACTTGGCCGGGTACGGTGTAGAGGTGAAAACGTACCTTGAAACCCTTGATATCTCCCAGGGCAAGAGGAAGAAAGTCGAAGAAAAGTGTGCGCTCCGTCTCGGTAGCGAGTGAAATGAGCTTTCCCTTCTGTTCAGGATTCGTTTTTTTGTAGACATACTGCAGATTGGTCGTCTTGCCGCAGAGTCCCGGNNCAGTTTATCTCGCGGGAAGAATAGTTAATAAAGGACACTTAGTTAGCACACCTACTTGAAGAGATTATCGATATCCTCATCGCTGATCTCAGCAAACGGAGATTCATCGAGCTTGCCTTCGCTCTTTTCTTTTTCAGACTTGCTCGTGATTTCATTGAATATCCTTACCAGCGCTTCAGATGCTTTTTTGACGCGCAGCCTGACAAGGCCGAGCGAAGACCGCTTGTCAAAGATGACCACAAGGATCACCCGCTGACCGATAAGCGATATGTGAATGTTATCTTTCTCTCCTTCGTGAAAAAGGATCGTGAATTCCTTTTCGCCGAGCAGGCGGGCTATCCCGCCTGTTGCGGCGATGTTTCCTGCGGTNNGGAACTCCTCTTCGTACATGACAAGATCTGAGCTCATAACACCTTAGAAAATATCACAATGGGAGGCTTTTATCAATCTGTTTTTGCCTCTTTCAGCAATTTTTCCCACTCCCGGTCTATTTCATCCTGCACCTGTTTCAGCAGGCCCTCATTCTCCGGAGAGAAGAGATGCTTGAACCTGCCCTGGGGCTTCAGCCACTCGGCGACGGGCTTCTTCTTGTCCTTGGGATCGTAGTTGATGGTCCACTTGCCGCCCTCGACCTCGTAGAGCGGCCAGTAGCACGTGTCCACGGCGAGGCGCGAGAGCAGGATGGAGTCGTTGGTC